>JABDAN010000002.1 GCA_013289175.1 Bacteroidota bacterium | reverse complement strand
AAACCAAAACCCAAAATGCGTTGACCGTCTTCATGCTCCATGCATTCATAGTCGATCAGCGTTATCTTCTTTTCCAGAATCGACCAGAACAGTTCGCGGTTGTAAGCCTGCATTTTTCTGGTATGGGAAAAAAAAAGATATTTTTTACCTGGTATCAGTTTTTCAGCAGACACTTCCTTGATACCAAAGAGGTAATCGCAGGCTGAGAGGTCTTCCGTTAGCTCCACTCCCGCCAATTCATATTCCTTATTTGTATAACATCGATCGCTGGATGGCTGCGCAAATATTTTAAGTGACGGAAAATTCTTTTGCAACCATTTGCACTGAGACGGAATTAATGCAACCCGGTTGTCCGCCGGAACCTTTGTCTCGCGGATCAAGCCAATACTCATCATGAATACCTGTTTATGACGGAAAGATATTCAATTTCAGCATTTCGATATCGAATACATGCCCCACCCCTGCCGGGAGATCCTACAAATAAGCAAATAGCCTCCCGGCTATTTACTCTTTGGATACAGATCATCACATGAGACGTTTATTTCTGCTTGGCAAATTTTTCTGTAACCCGGTCAACGCCATAAGCAGTACCCCTAACGGTTATCCATTCCTTGTCATCCTGCATTTTCACATAATAAGTTGTTTCCGTGTCGTTGTTTATTTCTGTGACCCCAAAAACGGTCTTCCCTTTGAATTTTTTGTTCAGGTCCCAGGCCAGGTGCAAGGGCAGCAATTCAACATCAGAATAATACCTTTCTGATTGGATAAAATTTCCTTCGTGGTCATATTCTATTTCAGAGACCGCTTCGTTTTCTTTGAAATGGACGAAATAAGAGTCGCCGGCCTCCTTCCAGTCGACCGTATTGGCAAGCGGAAATGCTTCTTGGAAGGCTTTGATCAGTTTTTCATTGACAGTGTAAGGACCGTTATTGGTGGCTGCCTTCATTTGAGTAGACAATAGCAGCAGGCAGAAGAGGCCAACTAGTTTTGTTTTCATACATAATCGTTTTTGGAGTGGTTAATGATATGCTCCATTAAATATATACCTGAATAGTAGACTAAGTCAAGCAGTATGGTATCAGTGGTAACGACAAAATATTGTGTTTGAAAAATATTTAAAAATCCTTTCGAAATGGTTGCTTATTTGCCATTGAAACCAAAAAAAAACCTTTCAACTAAGAAACTTTTCGTATTAACATTTCTTTTTAATTTGATTCATCGGGATCAGCGGCAAATCACTAAATGGAATTGGAGGGATTATCGCGGGTTGAATTATAGTAAAAGCCGTATCTTAAATTCTAATACTCACCTGAAAGTCATATGAAATTGAACAAGACCCTTATTACCCTCTGCATTTCTCTGTTATTTCTCGATACCCATGCCCAGCAGGGTTTCTCTAGTTCACTGGGGAAAGTGAAACTGACCTTTACCCTGGACAAAAGCGGTAGTCCGTTGTATGAAGTGGCTTACGGAAATAAAACCATCATAGCTCCCTCCAGACTTGGGTTTGCACTGGACACCGACAGTCTTTTTTATACTTCTTTTCAGCTCTTGGGGACGGATAAAAATTCATTCGATCAAACCTGGCAGACGGTCTGGGGAGAAACCAAGGACATCCGCAATCATTACGAAGAGCTGACCGTTCATCTCCAGTCCCAAAAGGCACCCGGTTATCTGCTGAACATTGTTTTCCGGGTTTTCGAGGATGGTGTCGGATTCCGTTATGATTTTCCCTTGCAGCCCAAACTGAAGTATTTTATAGTAACCGACGAATTGACTCAGTTCAACCTGACAGGAAACAACAAGGCGTTTTGGATCCCGGGAGATTTTGATACCAATGAATACCTCTATACCACTTCCCTGATCAGCGAAATTGACAACCGGAAACTGGTAGCAACCTCAACTGACATCGCCGTTCGGGTAGCGCCTGATCCCTTTGCCGTTCAAACACCCTTGATGATGAAAACCCCTGACGGCTTATATATTAATATTCATGAAGCCGCACTGGTAAATTATTCGGCCATGCAACTGCACGTGAACCAGAAAAATTATTCCCTTACGGCGAGTCTGGTTCCGGATGCCTATGGAAACAAGGCCTATCTACACGCTCCGTTCAAAACACCCTGGAGGACCATCATCGTCAGTGACAAGGCTGAAGAGATCCTTTCCTCCAAATTGATCCTGAATCTCAATGAGCCTTCCAAACTCAGCAATACCTCATGGATCAAACCCATGAAATTTACGGGTGTCTGGTGGGAAATGCAAACCGGGAAGAGCAGTTGGAGCTATTCGGATTATCCCGATAGTTTGGGTAAGGATGGTCAGTTGATACCCCATGGTCACCACGGCGCCAATACGGCCAATGTCAAACGATACATCGATTTTGCAGCAGCCAACAATATTCAAGGGGTACTGGTGGAAGGATGGAATACCGGTTGGGAAGACTGGTTTGGTAACTGGAAGGAAAAAGTATTTGACTACACCAAACCTTACCCCGATTTTGATATCGTGGAAATTACCCGGTATGCCGCATCAAAAAACGTGAGCCTGATCATGCACAATGAAACCTCCGGATCGGCCTCGGATTACGAACGTCAAATGGACACCGCATTCCGTTTTATGAATCTGTTCGGATACAAGTCTGTAAAAACGGGCTATGTCGGAAGGATCATTCCCCGGGGAGAACACCACGATGGGCAATGGATGATCGACCATTACCTGCGGGTGGCTCAAAAAGCCGCCGAACACCAGATCATGCTGGATTCCCATGAACCAGTTCGACCCACCGGTCTTCAGCGAACCTGGCCCAACTGGATGGCCTCTGAGGCAGGCCGTGGAAACGAATACAATGCCTTTAGCATTGGCAGTCCCCCGGAACATGAAACCATCCTACCTTTTACCCGTCTGATGGGCGGACCCATGGACTATACCCCCGGCATTTTTAAGATGAAGGGATATAATGTCAATGTGCCCGATCGGCAAATGCATACAACCCTCTGTAAACAACTGGCCCTGTATGTGACTTTATACAGTCCCTTGCAAATGGTGGCCGACTTGCCCGAGAACTATGAGACCCATAAAGACGCGTTTCAATTCATCAGGGATGTGACTACGGACTGGGAGGATACCAGGATACTGGGAGCCGAACCCGGTGACTATATATATATTGCGCGCAAGGAAAAGGGGTCTCCCAAATGGTTTGTCGGCGCCATTACGGATGAAAACAGCAGAAAAGCAGATCTATCCCTGTCATTCCTGGACAAAGGAACCAAATACCTGGCGACGATCTACCGGGATTCTCCACAGGCAGACTGGAAGGACAATCCAGAATCCTACATCATCGAACAATTTGTGGTGGACAATGATACGAGGCTTAAAATCGATCTGGCTAAGGGCGGAGGTACCGCAATAAGTATTTTTCCTGCATCAGAAAAAGACATCAAAACGATAAAAAAATATAGAAATTTGCTCTAACCTATCCAGATACTATTTTTTACTTAATCAAACCTTAACATGAAACATAGATTTCTCCTCCTTGTCTGTCTTATCGCCTTTATTTCGGTGAACGCTCAGACCAATGCCATGAAGAATGGTCAAAAAAATGGCGTGTGGAACTATTACGGACTCAATAAAGCCAACGGAGTCCTTTTAGCCAGGCATTTTTACAACGAAGGCGTGCCGACGGGAATCTGGGAGTTTTATAACATTCAGGGAGCCCTGTCGTGGACTTACAATTTCAATACTTCCACCGCCAACTATATACTGGAAAATACGCAGAAGGGATTTTACGCCTATCAGGATGGCAGCGGTAAATACATAAAACAGGAACCAACCCAGAAAACCATCTGGCTCAGTTCACAGTCTCAGTGGAACAATTTTTTGGTAAATAATCTTAAATTCCATGAGGAGTCCGTGCCGGCCAGGGTTCCGGGAAAAGTGGAAATCCGGGTTTATGTGGATGAAAATGGTAAGGTGACGGATTATAAACTGGGCAATGATATTGAAGCCGATATGGATAAGGATGCGCTCAGGGTCGCCAAGTTATACAATCCGGAATTTGTGCCAGCACAAAATAATGGACAAAAAGTAAAATCCATTTATGTTTTGCTGGTTTCTTATAAACTGGCCGACTACCGGTAAGAACTTCAGTAGTTTCCGAAAATAAATCTTCCTTGTTCGGCAAAAAAGTCTTTTGCGCCGGGCAAACGAGCAAGAATTTGCCGGATCTCGCATAAACAATCATGGTAAAACCAATGTTTGTTTCCTTTGAGCAAGATCCGGCATTCTCTTTTTAGTTTTTAAGCGGTCTGATGACAAACGAAGTGGGTAGACTTATCCCCTCTCTCCTTATTTATCCTCTCAAAAACCAATGAAATCCGACCGCTAGTGTTACACCATTTGTCGCCGTATTCAACGAATAGTTGTTGGGTGTTACTACCGTATTGCCGGAAGTTTTATTGGTTGCATAGCTGTTATTGGTATCATAATTATGCACATGACTGTAACTATATCCCAGGGCAACATCCATTCCAATCCTGCGGTAGAAAAAATGCGTGAGACCAAGGCTGGCTCCTGCATTCCATGTAAAAATATTGCCCACCTTTCCGTCCGAATTGGAGTTGGTGGTCGTCGTATAACTCGTACCTGAGCTGGTTCCACTTCCTGTTCCTGCTGCTCCATTTACCTGGAAATAAAACCAGTTGTTGCCTGGTCCGGGATTCAGATAATACCGCATGAATGGCCCCAGGGTTACCGTTAGTGTCGTGGTGTTGGTCGTTGATCCCGAAGTCGTGTTGTTTGTGTTGATGGTCGTGCTGTTCACATGCGATGTATTGATGCTGAATGCAGGTGTTGCACCCAAAACCACGTGGGGTGATAAGAAAACGCCGACCTGGGGTCCCACGCTGAATGTAAATGTATTGGTACCCGTATTTTTCAAAGTACCCAGATCATAGCCGTAGTCGCTGCTTGCCGAACTATAACCGGTAGAACCGATGGTGGTACCCAGCATCAGGGTCCCTTTCGCAAATTGTGCACTTGCATGAAATCCGAATAACATACTGGCAAAAATCAATAAGAAGCAATTTTTTTTCATTGTACAGAATTTTTTCATTTTGTATGGCCCGCAGGTTGTTTTTTTAATTCTCTATTGTGCGGGATGGCATAAATGGTAGGTAAGAATAGTGCCAGTTTCAGATAATGAGTTGTTAAGCGGCAAAAGTCAGTTAACAGTATGTTATCTGAGCTTTTTCAAACAATTTCCGAACAAATTTTAAGTTGTAGTTAAACGATCCTAAAAACAATTAGTCCTAGACTCTATTAAAAATTAAAACATGAAACTATCATTACTGGTAGGTGCCGCTTTTGCATTTGTTCTAACGACATCATGCAGTGCCACCGTTAAGACAAGCCACGCAGACCATCCTTATTATCTTCACGCCCTATCGGATCTGAGAGCCGCCCGTTGGATGATTGAGCATCGTCCAGGGAATTGGGAACAAACGACCGATGAAATGGAAGCGGTTCGTCAAATCGATGCGGCTATTGGAGAAATCAAAAAAGCAGCCATCGATGATGGCAAAAACCTGGCGGATCATCCACCGGTTGACGAAGCCAACGAACACAATGGCCGTTTGCATGTTTCTGTTGACTTCTTGAAGAAAGCAAGACAGGATATCAGCCATGATGAGGACAACATGTTCGCAGAAGGTTTACAGGCGCGGGCCTATAACCACATTGACGCCGCCATAGTTGCCGTTAGAAGAGCGATACACTCTTAATTATACTATTAATAAACCCATTATTTTCATGATCAGGCCTTCGGTTAATTCCGGAGGCCTTTTCGTTTGAAATAAAATATTTTAGTCTTTTCAAGACTCGATCTCTTACTTTACGGTGATTATTACACGACCTGATAGCAATCAGGGAAAAGAAAGGTTGAAATGGCATTCTCTTTTAAACTTTCCCGTTATCATTTGGAAAATCCTGGCGGATGTTTGAGTTGAAACCCGGTTTTTTCCTGATACGCTTTTGCAAATGCCAGCAAATCGGCTTCTCCAAAATGTTTCCCGACAAATGTAATTGCCGTTGGCATGCCATCCGGTAAAAAACCATTGGGTAGGGTTATGGAGGGATTGCCTGTTAAATTGGTAATAGCTAGTTGATCCCCTATCTCAGGCGGCGTGACGATGATATCGTAGGCATCAAGTATGGGATCCATTTTTTTCATGATTTGATAACGCATCCGGCAGGCATTGAGATATTCGACCGCCGGTATGAAACGCGCAGTACGAAAAACATTGGGCCACCGGTCCCTGCCCTGTTGAACCATCTGGTCATCGATTGCGTTGCGGGTTAACCCGTCAAAGGCAGCCGCTCCTTCTGCGCTAATGATCAGCGAGAGCATTTCATCTCCGTGCAGACTGTCGGGAAAATCAATCGGATTCAGTGTGGCGCCCATTTCCCGGAGTGTCGCCAAGGTTTGTTTTTCCGGACTACTAGCTGCCAGGGTATCGATATAGTTGCGGATATAGGCAATTTTCAATTTTTTTAAATTGGTCGTCCCTTTATAATTAAATGCGAAATCGATGGAAGATTGATCCACCTTATCTGCGCCATGAATAAAATAAAATACAATCGCGGCATCTTCGGCAGATCTACAGATGGGTCCAATTTTATCGGAACTCCAGGCCAGTGTCATTCCGCCCGTCCTTGCCACACTGCCATAGGTAGGGCGTAACCCGGTCACCCCGCACCGCATGGCCGGGTCTACGATGGACCCATAGGTTTCCGTACCTATAGCAAATGGAACCAACCCGGCAGCTGTAGCAGCCGAGGATCCTGCCGATGACCCGCCAGAACCTTTGGTCGTGTCCCAGGGATTGCGTGTTAAACCTCCGAACCATACGTCATCCATGGCGAGTTCGCCCAACGACAATTTGGCTACCAATACCGCTCCGGCACCCTCCAATTGCGCGGCTACGAAAGCCGTTTGATGAAGCTGCTGGCCTTTATAAGGCGGAGTACCCCAGGTGGTATGGGTACCTTCCACTGAAAAAAGGTCTTTGATGCCATAGGGAATGCCCTGAAGGGGACCTCGGTACTTTCCGATTGCGATCTCCGCATCCGCTTTTTTTGCCTGGCGGATGGCCAGTTCTTCAGTTATTTCGATAACACAATGCAGACGAGGTCCGTATTTTTTTAGCCGGTCAAGAAAGAAACGGGTCAGTTTCTCTGAACTAATTTTTTTGTACTTAATTAAAGCTGCCAGCTGAGGAATACTAAAGTAAGCCAATTGATTTATGTCTGAAGGCAGGGTAACCTGACCAGGCAGGTTAAACTCGACAGGCAATTGTTTGCGAGGAACCAAGACGCCCTTTATAACCGGATTGTACCAAAGAGGAATCGGTTCATCGTTTCTTAGGTCCTGTGCGTGTAAATACTGATAGGTCTTCACCCGATCCTTTAAAAACCCAGCCATCGAATCCCGTTTTGCCTCGGTAAAATTTAAGTCGAACATTTTTTCTGCTCCCACTATTTGAGAATGGGTAACCGTATCCTGAGCTTGTGTTGTAAAAGCCACGATTAAAAAAAGGATCGAAAAACAAATCTTCATGGTTGTTTTTTTTGGCTTACGAATATAACGGAAGGTTTTCAATCTTCTTCGATCGGGATATTTTGAATTGGAACTGGTATCGGCTCTGGAACCGGTTTTCGTACCAGGTGGCCTTTCACCCAATGCTCCATTTTGTTGTTTAAGGGTTCAAGCAAGGCTGCGACAACGACAACGCGTTTAAGAAAAAAGGGGTGTGATAAAAATCATCAATAAAAAAAAGAAAAACCCCTAAAAAGGGGGTTATGTGCCCGGAACAGGACATTTTTCGAACCAATTTTTGGAGGGCATGAATTTGACGACCAATTTTAGCCTAGCATAAAAAAATCCTCTTTTTGTACGGAAAACCGGATCCCGGTTGTCTTATTATAAAATTGTTTATGAAAATGACTAATCTTCTTGGCCAAATTCTTTTGGTTGGGGTTATCCTTTCCAGCCAGGCAGGATTTGCCCAGACTATTACAGGCAAGACAGCTGGGCTTGAAAATACGCCAAACGGAAAACTTATCAAGGCATGGTATACCGCCTGGGAGACAAGGGACTGGAATTTGATGACGCAAATTCTTGCTGACGGATTCACGTTCTCGAGCCCTCTCGACGATCATATCAATATAAATGCAGTTAAGGAAAGGTGCTGGCCCAACGCCGGCAAGATCAAATCGGCTGACTTGCAGCAACTGATCATGAGCGGGGATGTGGTTTTTATAATCAGCAATGGTTACAATACAGATGGAAAATTATTTCGGAACTGCGATTATTTTACGATAAAAGACGGGAAAATCAGCGCGTATGAGTGTTTTTTTGGACCAGGTATCAATTTTCCGACTTCGGGGAAATAACGGTCAGGGTTTAATGACCCAACCCAGTTGATGCCCTGTTGAGAAATTATTGAGGATTTGAGGCCAGTCGCCGAAAAAAGCTCCTGATCTTGCTAGTCACAAACGTCTCTCGGCAAAGCTGAGGGGTTGTACCAAGAACGGCACTTTTTTCGAACCAATTTTTAATCGGGCATGAATTTACTTAATCAACTAACTACTTGATTATCCTTTGATTACTTGACCAATGCATATATTGGTAACAAAATAAACATTTTTTTTGTACGGAAAACTAGAATCTGATTGTCTAAGTATAAAACATTCTATGAAATTAATTCTATCAATCGTACTCATGTTAGCGTTTACAACTTTTGCAAAAAGTCAGACTATAACAAAGGAAGACGCGGAAGCCCGTATCACTAACTATTTATCAGGTTTTGAAAAGAAGGACTGGAATTTAATCGCCAGCCAGTTTAATAATGACTTTAATTTCACCAGCCCGGCCGGAGATGATCACATTTCCCTTGCGACTTATAAGGAGCGTTGTTACCCAACGTCTAAGTATTTCGAAAAAGTCGAATTCCCAAAAATCATGGTAGATGGTAACACGGCGTTCGCTATTTACGATATCTATACTACAGATCACAAGGTTGTCCACAATGTTGAATACTACACTTTTAGAGATGGTAAGATAGAGTCTATTGAATGTTTTTTTGGCGCCGGCAATAAATATCCAGGTTACAAACAAAATAAATAGCGTTCTCTATTTGTCTTTTAACCACGTCGGGTTAGGGATTCACATAATGAAGCTTGACGGAGCCCGATTTGAAAATCTTTGTGTCGTCGAAAACCTAGATTCAAAATAAGAGCCGTTACCTTCCACTTCATCTAACAAATATCGCAATTCTTCAGTGATAGCTTGTGCTTTTGAGACACAAGTACAACAGATAAGAGTATAAATAAGTAGAAACACTTACGCGAAGATGTCTTGGAAAATATGATTCCTCAGCTACATTAGTTCGATTTCATTTTACCAAATTTCGAATTGTTAAGCATGTTTATGACATCGTTTCTACCGGATTCGTTTTTGTATAGAAGATCAACATCTATGTAGTATCCGTTTCGAAGACTCCCGAAAAACTCATAATGATATATTTCAGATCCCCTCATCAAATTAACTTTCAATTTATAAAATTGAACTCCGGCAAACACCTGAATCGAACTCGCTGAATCGATAACTTTTGCATCATCGGTCATAGCTTGTGCCAACCGAGTCACATTATATCTATCAAACTTTTCCTTGATATTTTTATTGGTAATTCGACGATTCTCGTCTTTGAAATTAAAATAATTGATACTTAGTGATGTAAATCGGCGTTTAAAAATTCGAAGATTTTCAACAAATTTTCTTTGCATATTTTCTTGAGTGAGATACTTTTCAGCAGTATCACTCACAGTATTTTGTGGAGTCGTTATATAAAAATCCTTTGGCAATGTCATTGTCCAATCAATTTTATCGAAGTGATGCTCACTTGACAAAGGTTGACCCACAACCACATACCCGCAGATAATAAATACAAGAGTTAGTAATTTCATTCTCAAATATATTGCTTACTCTCTGAAAATAGACTAAGGGTTTACCCTTACTCCCCCCTTTCTGTTCCCCCAATGTGACTCAGCGTGTTCGAATGTCAGTCGCCAAGTGAAAGAGGTGGGATGAGGAGAGAGAATAGATAATTACTTAATGCGTTTCAAGTAATATTTCATTTTACGATAATGACTGCCAAAAAGAAAATATTTCCGTCTTTTTGAATATCCAACTTCCTTTTTATAAATTTTACCCGTTTTCGCATTTCCTGCCCACAGTTTATTTTTTCCGAATGCGAACAGGTAGCGAGTTATAATTGTGTCTAGTTTAGTGTTCGGATTTATTGGTAAATCTTTTCCTTGAGCAAGCAGTTTCCAATCTTCAGCGGACATTTTATGTCCCAGAGTTTGAATAGCTAAATAAATCTTATCATCAACGACATTATAGGTTCCGACCGCGCTATCATATATCGTATCACCAGAAAAGGCGCGCTGTACTGAATCTGGCGATACGAACCGCAATCGCGTTCCAAAGAATTGCAAAACAGGAAAGTTGTTTCTGTAATACCTACCCGTTAAATCCTTTGGATAATTGCATCCAATTATAAATAGAAAGAATATACCTGCGAGTAGGCGCATTAGGTTGTTTTGGTAATACAAGATAACAAAATGAATAACTTCTGTTCCTATAGTGTTCATTTGGTTTATTACTTCCAGTACATTAAACTCTATGCGAGTCAATTATACTGTACCGGAGTGTACCCGGCTTGGGTACAGAACCCGAAACATCACGGTTTTAACTGCCGTAATACGGGGCGATTTACGGGGAGACATGTAAGTAGTGCGAACTGATATAATGTAATTCGCGTTACTGTCCAGTTACAAATTTGATTAAAACGAACACAAACAAACACAAACCCATGGACTTAAACTAGTGCCGTTACTGGGTAATACCCATAGAAAAACCCGACATTAAGTCGGGTTGTGTGCCCAGAACAGGAATGATAGACTACTGTATATCAATACGTTATATGCCTCCAGTTACAGTATAGTTACACGATATTTTTTGTGTGCCAGATTTACCCAAAATAATTTGAAAATATTTTTTATCCTCTTCAGAAAAGTATCTTTAATTCTTTTGAAAACGACGCGCCCACTATGCTTTATTTTTTTTGATACCTTTCGCATATGGCAAAAGTTACTTACTTATTCGGTGCTGGCGCCAGCTGCCAATGCTTGCCCACCGTTGAAGAAATACCCGGTTGTTTGGACGAAAATATTTCATTTATTCTCTAATCACCCACCCCCTGATAACCAACATGCACAAAATAATCTCCATCAAAGAATTATTGACAACCTGACTGAGTTGAAAACCAATGCTGCTCAGCACTCGAGCGTAGATACTTATATCAAAAAACTATTCATAACCGCACATGGCGAAATGAACGAAAAGATACTATCAGCAAAAGCCCTTCTTTCTTTCTCCTTCATCTATGAACAAATTAGAAACCCAACGGATCCACGGTACGATACGTTTTTCGCTTCCATCTTGAAAAATCATGATCTGGATTTCGCCGGTGACATCAGAATCGTATCATGGAACTATGATTATCAATTCGAAAAGGCCTACAGTCTTTATTCTGGCAGCCCCTCGCTCATAAAAAATCAGGAGAAACTACGGGTAGTTCCCGGTCACCCACGATTACCTGTTCACGCGGAGAAATTTTCTATATTCAAAATCAATGGAACAACCTCATTTTATGACTCTAATACTCCAGAACTCCTTCATCCTTTAGACGATCTTTCTATTGGTGCCAATAAGAGGGTGAGTCCTATTCCGGTCGATAAGCGTAGATTTCCGGTTGATGTAAGCGAAGAAACCCAAGCTGATCTTGCAAAAACTTTTACCGACTATTATTATAAATCTATAAACGGAACTTACCTGCCAATGTTATCTTTTGCATGGGAAAATATATCCGATACTTCGATGAGTACTCAGGTACTTAATACTTGTATCAATTCAATTGGCCAAACGAAGGCATTGGTAGTCATTGGTTATTCCTTCCCATTTTTTAACAGGGAGATTGATAAAAAAATCATCGCACACTTGGGAGTTGAATATCCAATTTATATTCAAGATCCCAATTTTTTTGAAGTTGAGAGCAATTTAAAATCCGTCATTCAGAAAGGCCACAACAACCCAATAATCAGAGTTAGTAACCTAAATCAGTTTTATCTGCCAGCGGAATTTTAATAACCCCGCCATCGACATGGCAGGATTTTCACTACTTAAAACAACAAAATCTTTACCTGCTACAGTTGCTTTATCGGCCCCAGGTTAGTGGTTGTCCGTGCAGTGGGCATCACGTCGATCTGATCAATCAACGCCCTGTCAATTGTTTCATATGCCTTCCGTTCTACCACTTTCCTCACCTGGCTGGGATCATACGCCGGATGCCAGCGGATCCCCTGATAGTACTTCCCGGATTTTAGGATGATCGTTATAAGGTAGTTAGGCACAGATGCTAAAATATTTAGCAAACATAGCAACCAAAGCAAAGCAAGCCAAAAATAATTATCTTCCGTAGGCCAACAGCTTAACCAAATGGAGGAAAACAAAAGTCAGGACAATGCCGATAAGAAGATTAATTCTGGCGCGCCTCCGGTTGTCGGGCAGGAAAAACCCATAGGACATGAGGAGCATCCCCACCGTGCCAAGAGCCGCTACCCCAAGATAAAGAAATGGCTCAAAGGTGAGATAGTACCAACCCCGGAGTTGGTATTTAATTTTCTCCTTATGATTGGTACTTTTTTGTTGTTTTCTATAGCCTATCATCAGTCTGGGTCCGCTGACAAACAATTTGTAATTGCAAACAGTCCGGTTATGACAATCGGTAAAGTTGAATATGTGTACCCACCGGGAGCACGGAGATCTCCACCACTTACTCCGGATACCGCGAAAGACCTTAGACTTTTTTTGTACAATCTTGGCAATCATCCGATTCACGTTTATTATATTAAGTATAAGTCTACTTTTGATACTTCAGAAGAGAAACAGATCCAAATTCTTGCCGATATGAAATCAGACACACTTCGTTCTTTTAATTGGTATTCGCAGACTGGACCCCCTCGCGATATTACAATTCATGCATTTGACAGGAAAGTTACAAGCAAGGACAGTGCAGGTATGTATAATGGAAAATGTTTGATTTATCTGGACCTCGAATACTATAACGATATCACCAATTGCTGGAGAACCTACATGTTAATAATGTCGCTCAAAGACCATCAGAGCCAGCAATCCCTACTGGAAAATATCTATTACAATGAAAACCTGGATTCACCTTCAATGCCACGTCCTATCCCCAACCACAATTAGCCAACCAAATTCGCCATCAGTTCCTCCTTATATTCATCAGAAAAGAACTTGTGGTCAGTGATCCGTTTGCTCACCGCCTTTTTGTTCTCGTGTATCAGCATTGCTTCGATTTCCGGATCAGTTCGTCCTTGTTTCTGATAATATTCAACAGCAATTTTTTCAAGTACCTCAACCTTTGCGGCCAGCACAACATCCGCAATAAAAAGCGCTAACAACAATTCGTGTGGGTCGAACTCCGATTTAAACTTGTTCATAAGATTCATGTGTTTTGGTTTTTATTTTCATTGGCCTGCTACTATAGTTGAATCGTTGACAGCGGATAAAAGAGCCGCGACAACCTGTTCTTTCATATTTTTAATACCTCCAGAAAGGGTTGTGACGTGATTCTCTACCTTTCCGACCAGCTGTTGAATTTGGACGTGAATGGTTACATTTTTACTACCGGTGGCTCTAGCTGGTTCCTTTGGAGGTTGATTATCCTTCGCAGGCTTATGACCCAAAAATGCTCCGCGAGTAGGAGGACCCATTGCTGATGGTCCCTCTACAATAGGATTGCCAGCATGATCCTTGGCGAAGTCAGCCAAACCGTTACTGAATCCAGCTTGAGCCGCATTACCCATACGGTCAGCGGCATGATAGATGGCGTCGATAGTTTGTTTAGCGCCTTCCACGACCATCGCAGGATTGAACGTCAGAACTCCTGCGATGACTTTCCCCAGGCCCATAAATATGTCGGCGACTACTCTTCCGAACTCCTTTATCGTTTCCCAAACTCCCATGATAATACCCCGAAAGATCGCAAAGTGTTTATAACAGTATATCACAGCTGCAACGACCAGTGTCAATCCTGCTACGATCCATGTTATAGGACACGCCCAAAGCGAAGCATTAAATAACCATTGACCTACGGTCAAGAGTTTGGTCGCAATAATATTGGCCTTCATTACTGTTTCATAGATTATCAGTCCGCTAACGACCACACCTACCGCACCAGCGATGGCGAGAGTTATTTCACGATGTTGTTTCATCCAGTCAATACTGGATTTGATCGCATTGGCAACTGCATTTATCGCCGGTACAAAAAATTGTAATAGTTCAACCGCTGCACCACCCACTGAATAGTGAATATCTTCCATTATCTTGTGATACCTGTGAAGCGGATCTGCATCTGCAGCAGCTTTAGCGCTTCCTGCGAATTCGGTCTGCAACTCATGCAGAATAATTGCTTGGGCTTGTGCCGCCTGCCCTGTTTTTACCAAATGCTTGATTACCTCTTTTTGCGCGTCAGAGAAATTCACCCCGGCTTTATGTAGCGCCGTAATTCCATGGATAGGATCCTGTAAAGCCTTCCCGACCTGAATTGCGGTTTCGTCCAAACCATGGTGCATACGCGTAGCCATGTCCATGATTGACTGCTCAGCGTCATGAAATACAGCTTTACTCACACTTGGGAACGTCAGAAGCTGAGCCTGCATGTCCGATAGTTCGCCTCGAGAATATTTTACCTGCTCTGCGAAGCTTATCGCATCGTCCTCCAGGTCTTTGAATGTCAACCCTGCTGCGAAGCCTGTGCTTTCCAAACCGGCTTTAACCTGCGCATTTGCCTGTTCAAGTTGATGAAAATCTTCCACCGAACTCTTTACAAATTCGAGCCCTTCATACATACTAAACGCGGCGGTGATTGCCCCTACCATTTGTTTACCAAATGAACCAGCAGCCTTTGCGGCGCCGTGCATGGTGCCTTCAAGATGCTGCGCAGCATGGTCCGCGTCTTTAATTTTGGATGTAAACAAATCCTTCAGATGCATTACCCAGGTAACTTCTTGTTCCATATAAATTATATATTAATAGTCCAACCAATTTTCTTCGTGTAGTTCCTTCTTACTTGCCTGCGATAGGAGCTTGTTTTTTGCAAGTTCACCGGCAATGAGACGGCTCATGATTGCGTCGTTCATCTCGTTCAATTCCCGGCGGCGCCGCGGTATTACGATCGCAAACATTTTTAACCTAAACAATTCTTTTACTACCTCCTGGTGCTTTTGCTCAACTGTCATAAATTATTTTTGAAGAGTTTCTACCAAAAATCCCATGGTACCACCAGGTGTCCGGTCCTGGTGAATCTTAAACTGGACCTTCGAAAGCCGACGACCGGTGAGTTTGCAGACGAATTCATCCGGTGAAGTCTGCTTCCAGATATGCTTTATTTTTGGCACTGACTTCGGCGTTTGAACTTCCTGTTCGTGTTGATCGAGCTTCGAAATGATATCTGTAAAATTTTCCATCGTAATTGTTTTTACCAGGCTCTCCAGGTTGGTTTAGTTTTGAATGAGGCGGACACCACGTCCTTCGCGTTTAGCGTATTGTTTAAGGCAACGGTGTCATGCTGAGATCTAAGAATAAGGTCAACGCCGCTTATCCAGTGAGGTGACATCTTTTTAAGCTCATTCCAGATTTCCAATACTACACGGATATGTTCGTTAGTCACCGTTGGTATCTTCTCGAAATGTCTTTTCATGAAAAAGGGAGCGTCACCCAGGTGAGCGTACACCTCTTCTATGGACATCGATTTCAGGTCCCCGGTCTTGTCAACCTGCACACTTGCACAGCGGGTAAAAACCAGCTCAGCAATTACTGCTTTCGGATCCATATAGGATTTTCCCTGACGTCGCAAAGAATTGGATACTGCCGCCAACCGCGCGCGGAACACCACATCCGTAGCCTTTATCTTGTCGTTCATATTTTGCTTTTTTCGTTTTCAAGCCTTTCTTTAAAGTTTCCTAACACCTGGTCGCGGGTTAGAACTACCTGTTCATAAATGCGTTCATACCGCGGGTCATGACTGATTATCTCCACCGGCTGACCATCAATAAATCGAATTGCCAGTATATGTGGTGATTTCAAAATGGAGTTCCGGTAATCGTCAGTGATTAAAATCTCACTCATATAATTGTGTTTTTGTTTTAAAAATTTAGCCCCGGGCGAGACCGGCCAGGGCTGTTTGGGCCAGATCAGAAGTTATTTTTGTATTTAGTTTTCGATGGTATTTGCGATTGTATTTAATGCGATGTCCTTTCCACACCCGCCCGTCCTTTCCAGGAACTTGATCGTTTGCCGTCTATTGAAAATTGCCATGGCCCGGACTTCAGCAAAGTGCTCAAATAATGCAATTTCATATGGTGTTGCACCAAACGGAAACATGTCGCTGATGCCAACCCGGATTCTTTCCATTTGGAATACATATTCTTCATATCGAAGCTCCATCGCACTTAAAAATTTTACGCTGTTGTTCATTAGTAACTATTTCTGCTTGGTGGCCGTCGACCCATCTGCATTGGAAACGGTGTACGGCCCCCTTGTTGATATTGTTTATATTGATTTGCGAACGCAGATACCATGAAATACTCAAAAGCGTCGGTTAGATGACCATTTGCCTGGTATCGAATTTTGGTTTTTGAATCGGTGACCATTTCTTTGTTTTTCGTGCCGTCTGGTGCTTCCTTGGTCAATACAAAGTCGTTAATCGTGGACTTGCACTTTTCGTCGATCAATATTTTTATTTCACCTACCTCCTTTTCCAAAACCGCATTTAACCACGATACCCTCATCGCTACACTTGGATTACTTTTTAGAATCCGCATATTTGGTCTAAATGGCTGCAGATAACCCTGTATCATTGTAAAGAAATTATGACCCGTTTCAAGTAAAGTCGAGCGCTTTTGGCTGGTACTGTCGCCGTAGATAAATAATCCCGCCTTGTGGTCCGCATATCGTTCAGAAAAGAGTTTACAGACCGATTCAACCGAATTTCCCGGATGCCGGGCTGTTATCTCGTCAATAATCCGAACCTCATTACCATTACCATTATCAGTTACCTGACCTATTAAAACTGGGAGATATGGATTTATATTCTCATCGAAAGAAATATGCAATGGCAGTTTAGGGTTATACTTGCAGCTGCCAACATGTTTTTCCAGCTCAAAACTTTTATATATCTCTCCTCCAGTTTTCAATGTAATGTTCCAATCACCTTCGACCATTACAGAATATTGGTACTTGGTCAGGCTTTTTAAGGATTCCAAATACTCCGCACTCATATATGGATTGTCCCGAATCAACGCTGGCAAATAATACCAATCATGTGGCAGGGATCCATTGAGCCATCGATCGTAAAACAGCTCCTTCACCCACCCGGGGCTCGGATTGCAGGTTGCCATGATAATTGGCGGAGGCTTTTCACCAGACCGCGGGACAAATGTTCCGCAACGCTCAATACTTTTATAAAATGTGTCGGGGGACAGCTCATTGCATTCCTCGAGAACCATTCCAGAGCACTCTAACCCGCGAAAGCGAAGCAGGTCCTTATCATCAGCAAAATTTTCTCCGAAAAACAGTAACTGACTTCCATTGGTGAATGTCACGGTCTGCGTTTCTTGGTTAAACTTTTCAATATAGGATTCCGGACACAACTTCAGGAAACTGGGTATTGTGGTAAGTTTTAAATTCTGCAAGGTATCCCTGATCACGATCCACCGAGAACCCGGGTATTTGGTTGACAGCAGTAACAATGCACTCAATACAGCATATGATTTTCCGCCCCTGATTCCACCGCCATAAAGCAGATACTTGAACTGCTTGGAAAAGACAGCAGCCAGAAACTCCTCCTGTTTGGGGGTAGCCTGAAAAAGTATTTCTTTCGGTGTTTCCATTTTATAATTCAATCTCCGTTCCGCCAATGATAAATACCTGTCTCACCTTCGGTGTAAGTGAACCGTCCGGGCTGGTTATTTCTGTCCTCGCAAGCTTACCTTCTTTATATTCCAGTAGCGCCACCATTTTATCAAGGAACGGTTTACCAGTCAGTCCATCCATTTCAGCAAAGAACTTTTTTTCATAGCGTCTCCAGGCTTTTGTAGCCAGAGCGTTACGCTGTGCGGATCCCCTTGGAATCGCCACATCCTTTGTTCTTTTACTGATACCAGAAGGATTTCCGGACTGGCCCTTAACAAATTTTGGCATAGTTCACTTTGTTTTTAAACCAGCATTGAGACCAATGCCGGTTTGTTCCCTATTTATTCAAAAAATAAAAACGTTTAAAAAACATGGGCCAGGGCCATGAGTGGCCAGCCCGTTTGATATGAAAAAATAGCTCCTTATCCCTCCTGCTGAGGTGTTTCGTTCTTTTTGGCTTCCTTTTCACGCAGCGCCTTCATTTTATCGCTGACTGGATTACCACCCAATGCGGACTGCACCAGCCTTCTCTTGGCGTCCCCGAAATGGGTATCCTGAATCTTTCTAATCCTGTCAACACAAGCCTGGCCCGTGGATAGGTAATCGCCTGCCAGGAACTGCTCCATATGGGTAGCATCATCCGGATTGTCATAACCCTTATCGAAATGCTTCTTTTTCATACTGGCACGGGCCTTCGCTGCAATACCTGCATCATCCAGATCCCCGGCCTTTCCACGAATGGCGTCGTAAATTTTTTCCTCATAAGCCATATTCCTTGACTCTAATTTCTTTGCGCCTGTGGCCTTAATTGCATCCTCGACCATCGCGTCCTGCATCAAATCGAAGTTGCGGTCATGCTTGGCATATTCGGCCTTCGCTTGCTCATGCTCCGGGTGATTGTGATCTCTGTATGCCGCTTGCGTCTTCCGGGCGCGTTCTGCCCCTTGCTGAATGGCTTTGCCGTAACGGCTGAATGGTTCAGGATTCTTCTTGAAATCGGCTGCTATGCGGTCGTGGAACGACATATTATCCATGGCGCCAGCATCATCGTTTTTAGCGTCCTCCATTCGTTTGTTATGAATCTTTTGTGACTCGGAAACACTTTTAATTGTTTGCATAATTTGTACGTTTTTATTGATTATTGATGTTTAGAATTCATCTGGATTTGCAAAAGAACTAAGTCTGTAAGTGAATTGACTGTTGGTAATAGTATCGTTGGCAATCTTGACATCCGGATCGGAACTTTTATAATGTATTCCAAAACCCCGTGGAGATTTGATCTCGTAACGCAGCCTTACTGCCACCTTACCATATTTTTCTTCTAATCCCTTTCCATAATCGCTTGCCGAATCATCACACGGTATACTTATGACAAACTCCTTACCGGTCATCGGGTTGTTTATTAAGTAAAGCTTGTTTTCAATAAACGCCAACTCTGCATCCATTTGCGATAGGTGTACCTCACAGGAGTCAAACTCCTCACCATCAAGAAGTTTAATTACGATTTTATATAAAATAGCTTTTATTGTTTTGTTTGCAAGCTGATCTTCAGTGAATCGATGTTTCATTTTATTACTGTTTTGGTGGTTTTTTAATGCTTAATTTCTGCGTTCTCCACGCCATTGGGCCTGGTGTGCTTCCTGCTGTTTTTTGACTGTTTTTCATGCTTCGTGTTTCTTCTATGTAACTTAAACGCTATAACTAATTGATATTCAAATCTTGTCGATTCCTATTTCTGGCATTTACGCCTAACGGCCATCTTTAGACACACGCCATTTTTTCTATAGTTTCCACCGCCTGTGTGTCGGACATATGTTTTAAGACCATTAAGTTTTTTAATCCCACAATACCGGATACTCAGCTTCAGTCACAGCCAGGCCGGAACTATCACGCTTCACCAGGTAGTCGGCTAAATCATAACCACTCTTCCTTTCATCATCGGTTGCCACTTTTTCCAGGAGTGATGAAACTGCTACTTTGCTGCCAATCAACTCCCGGATGATATCAGCTTTTTGTTTCCAGGATTCATATTGCCCGAGATCTGGATAAAGCATTACGTTTCTTCCTTTCAGAACTTTTGATATTTCCTTTTTGGACCATCCGCACCCGCTGGATCCGCCGGTCGCTATCCACACCAGGTTCGGGAAGTATACGCTGGCGATTATTGCCGTCTTTTCGCTTTCGACTATGGCTACAGTCTTGTCCGGGTGTTCTGCTAAAAGATGTTCACCGAAAAAACATTGCTGTAGGTTTAATTTTTGGGTTTCGTTGTTCAGATATTTTCCAAAGACTTTACTGCAAGGGACGTCCGTAACTTCTGTAATATGCTTTTTACTGGTTCTGTCCCATTTTTCGACTTGTTCACCCGCCTTTACTCTTTTTCCGGTCACCGCGTTATACAGCATGATCTTGCATTGGCGGATGTTTTCCTGCTGATCGATCTGCCAGAATATTGTAGCGCCCTTCCAGTGTTTTGAACTTCCAATGCAGTATTTAGAAACCAGATCCATGGTGATATCTTCACCGAATAGGGCTTTCAGGTACATAACAAACCTATTGTCGGCATATCCTGTCATCGATCGTACTACCAGGTCACTGTCCAGATAGTCGATCGTGGGGGCTGGTGCGGCCTTTGGCGCCGAATAATTCTTTTCAGGCTGATAGATCTTGTTTTCTTCAAAGAACTGTTTCGGGGTTTTATGATAGCCGCAATTGTTTTCCCGGTCACAACGTCCAACCGTTTCAAAAAGAAGGTTTCCTGTTTCTGTATCTCGATACCTGGTGAAAACCCGTTTATGTCCGCATGCCGGGCATGTTTCTTTCGAAGCTGGTGTTTTGTAAGGATTCAATATGTATCTGTACTGACTCATTTTATCTTCGGTACTTCAAAGTTTTTTGGGTTACGGTAACACGGTAACGGTATTATATACCTTTTACCGTAATTACCGTTATTGGTAACCGCGGTAGAATTACCGTTAATTACCATAATTACCGTAATTACCGTTGTCATTTAATTCAATTGTTTTTGCTCTATAATATTTACCATCGTGTTCCACCAAACCCCATCCCACAGCGTCTTTCACGCGTTCTCTAGTAGTTTTGTCGGAGTATCCTTTTTCGCTCATGATCGCACTTACCAGCTCCCCGGCGGTAAGCGATTTACCGAGCGGTAAAACCTTTTTAATTACCGTAAACATTTCGGCGCGCTTTTTACCGTCTTTTTCACTCTTTTTTTCGTTAGATATTTCATCAAAATCAGCGGCGATAAACATCGATTGACGTTCACTCCACTTAAATGCTACGGTTAATTCCGGGTTGTTCCGGTTTTTCATTGGTTCACCACCGCGACAAGTAATGATTCTTGAATTCTCATCGTATGGCTTTGCCATCATTACACACTCTGCTTCCCGGCATATTTCAGAACCCAAATGACCTCTTGGCTTATCGCTCCCTGGATTTGGGTGCAGTGTGCAGAAAACAGAAATATTGTATTTGACAGTCATTTCGCGAAGCCAATCCATACACAACCCCGCTTCTTCAAGATCGTTCGTGTCGTTAACCAGGTCACCTGCACCATCAAACATTAGCAGGCTACATGGATTATTTTCCAACATCTGTACAGTAAATTCTTTTCTTTCTTTCAGCCTGGAAACGGACCTCATGCCTGCAATCAGCACGTTCGGCATAGTTTCGCCTTGGTTTATTTCCGCACGGCGCCCAGCCCTATGCCACGAGTTCCAAACGTCGTTATTGGTGCGTTCGAAATCCAGGCTGATTATACCAGCACATGATTTATCCACCGAAAAACCCAGACAATCAGATATTGGATTAACAAAGCTTGAAATGATCGCTTCTATACAGCTACTTTTACCACCGCCGGGTCTTGCTATCAGCGCAGAAACATTTTGACTTGTTAAAATCGTGGTCCCGCCTAGTTGGATAACCGGAGGCAATTGCGGTGGTCTGTTATTCCAGTTCGGAATGAACACGTTTTTATTTAGCTGCCTGTCATCACTTCCTTCAAAGAGCTTGTCGACGGAGTCTGTTTGTGGAAACGATTCCTTTAATTCCTCGTCGATTAGTTTATTCTGAAAAAGGCGTTTTGTTTCACCCACCTATTTTCGTTTTTTCCTTTCAAGATATTCGGCCGCCGCTTCCTTGCGTTCAGCCGCCCCGGGCATCCGGGCCCCCATTACCCACCGTTCCAGATCCTCGCGCAAGAAATAGATTTTCTTCCCGGCCGGTTTTGAATAAGGGAGGACTCCTGCAGAGGTCAATTTATACAGATATGAAACGGCGATATCCAGGAATTGGGCGCCTTCTTCAGCAGTCAGTATTCTTTTGGAAGCCAATACTTGCCCCATATACCCTTTTTCCAGAGAATCAAGGCGCACTGCAATGCTTTGACGTAAGGGTTTCCTGGTTCCCATTTAGTAACCGTTCTTGCTTTTATTCTGCAGGTTACTGTAGATTTCCTGCCAGTTGTAACGGACGGAACCGCCGATTTTAATCGGAGTGATCACTTTATCCTTCTCAAGTCTTTGAGCGGTGCTCACGCTGATATCCAAACGATTGGATAATTCCCTACGAGAGATAAAAACAGGCTCAATTGCACGTCCCTGCTTAAAATTTGACATATTTGGTTTCATTTTTTCAAAATTGATAATTCAACACTTGTTTTTAACGATGTGGACCCAGAACTGGTACCACTTTTATTTTTCTACCTTGACTGAATAAAGTTCACTTTTTGCAATTCAGTTAGTCGGCAACTAGGGCATATGTGCCTTACTTTTATTTTGTTTAACTTCAATTCACAAAACTCAATCTTCCTAATTGATCAATTCGAATGTTAGACCGTGCACGGCCTATCTTTATTTTAGTTGACCGTGATTGAACAAACTTAAATAGTTTGGGAAGTCCTTAAAAACCTGGTTATTGGGGTGTGAAGAACCATGAGCGAAACTGTGCATAACACCTTAATTGACGGCCACAACCGGTATGAAATCTGCTGGAAGGCGGCTGACTGTTTTTTATTCAATCCGAGATCGGCTAATGTCTCCGGAGTACCCTTTGGCGACTCCGGGCCTTATCCGACCAACGATGGACTCTTTTTGTTTGTAGTTTTGTTGCAAACAATAAACATATGGAAGCATTAGGTGTGGTACTTGGATTTTTTGGTGTACTTCTTTCAATAGCTGGGCTTCTTTACGCGGTCTACACTACACACCAAATCTCCAAAGGTGTAAATAGGTCTGCCGTAAATAGGGTTCATACTCTGGTCGGCAGGATGGAGGAACAGAAAGGAAAAATCGAAGACAAGAACTCGGTTGAATGGCACACTTTGCATTTTACACAGCAGGAACTCCAAACTCTGGAGAATGATTTGAGAGATATTTTTAATATAAAATAAAAAAGCCCCGGATCAACCAGGGCTATAATTATTAATTTTTAATTCGGAATTATTAATTCTTAGGCTGCTTTGGGTCTTTCATAGTACGATGGTGGTCTTTTTTTCTTATCTAGAAATATGTCTTTGAAACGGTCTTTACGGTTAAACTCTATAAACTTATCATGTCGTTCCCGCAATTGCTCAATTAGAGTTGTAAGGTTTTCAACATTTGATCTTAATTTTTTCAGGTCATAAGACATTTTGTATTTGGGAAGATTGGCTCCTTTTGAATCTGCCTTATAATAGGCCAATATTCTCTTTTCCGCTTGTGAGTAAATTGATATCTTTTTCTCGTACTTCCTCACGGCTGATGCCAATTTGTTGACAAGCATTTTTTGACCAGCCACAGTTTTTCGTAGATATTTCACTTCAACTTGTTGCATTAGACGTTGCTGTTCTAAGAAATACATCTGAAATGTGTCTTTGTGAACATTCGGAATTTTCAATTTCTTCGGTGGTTTATATCCAGACTGGAGTCTCAATATATCCAGAAGCCTGTTAAAATTAGAAGATGCGAAACCGTAATCTTCAAGCCTATTATTTTTAGGGATAACCTCGCTTGAGGAATAGGGAAGCTTCTTTTCTACTTTAGTGGAATTCTTTTCCACTTTCTGTTTCGTTACCTTTGCTTTTGATTGTTGCATAAAATGTACTTTTTATGTGATGATTGAATAAATGCCCAGGTGACAGCCTGGGTGTTTTTGTTTACAAATTTTCCGCAATGAATTTGGAGAATCCGACATCAGTCTTCGGATCCTTATGAATCGTCACCTGATATTTAGGCCAAAGCTCATTTACTTCTGTCAAAAATTGTGCGAACTGATCTTTCTCCTTTTCATTTTTAAAGAGGATTTTTATCTCTAGTGAATTTTCAGACGTAAAAGTCATTCCTGAATCCATGGTTATGTTGGTTTTGTTTAAAAACTAATTTAGCGGCGCCGGATCACTTCCGTGAACTAGCTCCCTCACTTCTCTAAGAAGCTTCTCTTCAATCAGGTTATTTATTGACAAGGTTTCCAAGTCTTCCCTACAGGCATCCTGCAAAATAGGACATTGGTTCAGACGAGAAAGGTATGGACATTGAATCCGGAAGGGGCAAGTAATACAGCCTCTACAAACAAGTGTTTGACTCATATTTTGAAATTTTGAAATTCAATATTAGCCAGGCGTAGAAACGACCGGCGAAGGCAGAACAAGTCCACCTGTAGCTTTTTCTCTGAATAAGTCCATAACGGTCCATCCTGCCGGCAGCGGTGTCAGCGTGGCGGCAAACCGGTCCCACAGTGCCTGCAGCAAGTCATCCCCGGTGCCCGCCTCATGGGCCTGGTAAAATTCTCTATAAAGTTCCCAGTCTGTTGTCATGTTGTGTTATTTTGTTTTTTTCCGAGGCTTGTCATTGATGTCTATTACCGTGGCAGTGTTCGGATCTTTTTCTGGCACAGCCGCTTCCAGATCAAAATTTAATTTATCCGAAGCACGGTTCTTCAGTTCCGCAGCTGCCTTTACATAGCGCATTGTGTGCATCAGCCCGGCATGCCCCAGCATGCTGCTAACAGTTAATACGTCTGTTCCCTCAACAATAAGGTTAGTTCCAAATGAATGTCGAGCATTGTGCCAGGTTACTTTTTTTGTGATCCCTGCACGCTTCACCCAGGCCTTTATAGTCTTGTTGGCACCATCTGCAGTAGGTAATCGAAATACTTTATCCGATGATTTCTTAGGCCTCCCTATCAATTTTAATGCAGTATCATTGAGGTTAACGGTAATCTCCCTTTCAGTTTTGCTTTGTATCACGGTCATAACCTTGCCGTTTATATCCGACCATGTCAATTTATGTACATCGATCCACCTAAGACCTGTGACCAGGCAAAAAAGAAAGGCATTCCTGACATCAAATTCGCTTTGGGTAGGCGTCGCCACCAGTTGTTTTATTTCCTCAATTGTTAGTGTATCTTTTTTCTTCGCGCCGGGAAGCTTTCCCTTTTTAACTTCCAATACCGGATTTCTATTTATCAATTTTGCCTTATAGGCTTCCTTCATCATTTTTTTAAACCTGGCGTAATAAGAACTGGCTCCCTCTCCTTTTGATGTGCTTTTTAAGTATTCGCGATAACCCTCGATCATCTGAACATTGATGTTCTTAAAAGTTAAGTCTTTGTCTTTTCCAATAAAATCCTTGAACCGGTTTAACGCACCCTGCAGGTTTCGCTTGTCTTTTAATTTATATCCATCTATAAATTTTTGCATCCATTCAACTGCTTTAGTTTTCTTTCCAGATTCGGTTTGAACATCATAGTCGCTCGATGCGAGTTCATGTGCACGATCACTCCTGATCGTTTCAGCAAGCAATCTCGTTGCCTTGTTTTTAACGCGTGCCTCTGCCGAATTGCGTATATCTAATTTCAAATGGTGAATAAATTCAAATCTTCTCTTGGGAGTTGCGGAAGCATCATATATGTCGAGATAGAGGGAGATACTGATAACTTTTTTGTCTTTATCCAGGTTTTTTTTCTCTCTTAATGTGACGCTCATCTGAGGGGTAGTTTTGGGTTCGAAAATGGGTCCAGTTACACAGGTCCAGTTACAAGGTAGTTACAAAAAATGATAAAAAATAGGCAACCAAAGGAAACGATAAGAAACTATAGGCTTGAAAACCAGTGAAGTAAGAAAAAAGAAAGGGGACCGAAGTCCCCTTTTAGTGCCCAGAACAGGAATCGAACCTGCACTACCTTGCGATAACCAGATTTTGAGTCTAGCGCGTCTACCAATTCCGCCATCTGGGCTGAATGGAATAATGGGAGGCAAATGTACGGGATTGAGTCTAATTTAATTTAAAAAAATGGGAGAATTCCGGTCAGGAACGTTTCAAATACCGACCCAGTATTTCACTGACTTCTTCTGCCTTGCTATAGACCATCAAATGCTCCCCTCCCTGCACTTCAATCGCCTTCATATTGGGATGAATAGGTAATATTTTATCGGCCGTGCCATGGATATGCAGGAATGATTCGGGTTGCCAGTCATTGTTGATGGTAAACAACTGTTTTACTGCCCACCGGAAGAAAATGGGGTCCGTGTCTTCCAGAATATTGGTCAGCATTTTCTTCTTCATCGGTTCGTTGGCACCGAATAAGCGGAAAACAAACTTGTTTGGCCTCAATAAAAAACGGCTGGGTATGATTCGATAAAATCTGGTTTTGGCTAGAAAAACATAAAATTTGGGGATCTCATTCCTGAAGCAATAGCTGGAAATTATGACAGTCTGGACCGGCCTGAGTATTTTAGACATCTGTATGGCAACGATTCCACCAAAGGAAAGTCCGACCAGGATAAAAGGTCTGGATTGGTTTACCTGCCGGCTCAATTCCTTACAGTACATTTCCATGGAATCCTCTTCAGAAACTGGCGCCCAAACGATGTGATGAATTGTAAATAAGTCTGGAAGGATCAATTTTTGAAATACCCGTTTGTCTGCACCAAGTCCACTGATAAAATAAAGATCCATGGATAAAGAAAATAGATAGCTATTAAATAATGGTTAATCCCTTTTCATAAACTTAATTAACTTAGGAGAATAAACCACATATAAATAAGATGCAGCTACCCCCGGACATCCTAATAAAAATATTGCTTTCGATTTTAGTAGGTGGGGCTATTGGAGTTGAACGAGAATACAGGAGTAAATCCGCTGGCTTCCGTACCCTCACCTTGATTTGCTTAGGTTCTACCCTCTTCACGATTTTTTCCCAAATTATTGGAGCCGGTAGCAATCCGGACCGGATTGCGTCCAATATCGCTACGGGCATTGGGTTTGTAGGTGCCGGCGTCATTTTCAAAGGAGATTTTGGGGTCAATGGAATTACCACAGCGGCCATGATCTGGGTAACCGCGGCACTCGGAATGGGTATTGGTGCAGGTTATTCCCTGGTTTCCATTGTAGCTTGTATACTCATACTGGTTATGCTGATTGTATTTGGAAAACTGGAAATATGGATTGATCATGTAAACCAAATGCGCAACTATAAAATAGAAACCGCTTATAAAGAGGAGACCATGCGGTATTATGAGAAACTATTTGAATCTCATCATCTATGGTACAAAAGAGGGCGTGAAGTCAAAGCAGGTGGATCAATAACCGGTGAATGGTTTGTAAGAGGCTCCAGGAAAAATCACCTGGCATTCATTAGTGAGATACTGCACGATCCGGAAGTCAATCGTTTTGAATATTAAATTCATCGGAAATAATTATTTAAGATAAGTATTGCGTACTATGGTTTACCGGGCGGCTGATGAAAATGACCTGGAAGATCTTCAGAAACTTGGTCTCGATTCTTATGGGCTATTGAAAAAAGAATTGACGGCGGATAACTGGTTAAAGATGGAAGCCGTGCTCAAAAGTGATCAGACCTTCCCTCTTTTAGTAAAAACCACCTTTGGTTTTGTTTGCGAAGAAAACTCAAAACTATTGGGTATGGCTTTTTTAGTGCCCAGTGGAAATCCGACTAAAATTTACTCATCGGACACCAGTTATATTCGGATGGTTGGCGTACATCCAAATGCTGCAGGAAAGGGAATTGCGCAAAACCTGACCCGTTTTTGCATCGAAAAGGCAAAACGCTTGGGGGAAAAAACCATCCGTTTGCATTCGGCGGAAATCATGTATACAGCCCGGCATATTTATGAGAAACTGGGGTTTAAAAAAATAAAGATATTGGATGAACATTATGGCCTGGCATATTGGCTCTATGAACTGAAAATTAACTGAATTAAAATGCCGGGGTTCGTCCACCATCCACCGCAATATTCACTCCGTTGACATAAGAGGCCGCTGGAGAAGCCAGAAATGCAATGACTTGTGCAATTTCTTCGGGTTTTCCAAAGCGTTTCATTGGAATACTATCCCTTAACATTTCCTCGATGACCTTGGGATCCTTTCCGCCTAAATTGGAAGAATGTTGTATCAGCTCATCCAGTCTTTGTGTCTCGGTTAATCCAGGAAGAATGTTGTTAACCGTAATATTAAAGCGACCGATCTCATTGGCGAGGGTCTTTGCCCAGGAGGCTACGGCGAGCCGGATTGTATTGGAGACTCCCAGGTTAGCCAGGGGTGTTTTAACTGAAGTAGAAAGGATATTGATAATCCTGCCATACCCCCTTTTTTGCATGCCGGGGACTACGGCCCTGGTCAGGATCTGATTGTTGATCAAATGCTGCCTGAAAGCCTGCTCGAATGCATCATTAGAAGCTTCCAGGATCGGACCCGCTTTTGGTCCACCGCTGTTGTTGATAAGAATATCGACGTTTTGTTTTTCGGTGATGGTTCCAATAGCCTCTTCCACCTGCTTGGTTTCAGAAAAATCAACCAATACCCATTGATGGACCTGGTCTTTTGTTTTCGGTAACTGGCTTACTGCAAGCGTCAGCGCATTGGCATTCCGGGCGGCCAGAATACAATCGGCCCCATTTAAAGCCAGTTCTTGGGCGGTCGCCAACCCGATACCCTGAGAACTGCCGCAGACCAGGGCCGTTTTACCGGTCAATGAAAGATTCATAGGACAAAGATAGGACGGAGAGCTGGATGGCGGCAAGGCGGGTCTTTACCAGACGAACACTGAAAACGGGTGCTCCCCTATCAAAATTAATTTGACCATGTCTAATTAGTTTTTACCTTTGATATCATTTTAATATCATTTCAATAACAAGCCATGGAAAAGATAATTAAACCCATTTCAGGATTTGCCATACTGATTTTATCCCTCGCCCTCTTGGCTTTGGCAGTCTTTCTGTTTGTAAACGGGGCGCAGCAGGAAATATCCCGATTCAGCGTTATGGGTGCCCTATGTATGATCGCTTTTGGTTTCCTGGTAAAGGGAATCATGATCGTTAATCCCAATCAGGCCCGGGTGCTCACGTTTTTCGGTAAATACGTGGGAACCGTAAAGGCAAACGGTCTATTGTGGATTAATCCATTTTTTAAATCATATGCCATTTCTCTACGTTCACAAAACATGGAAAGCAATCAGCTGAAAGTGAATGATAAAATGGGTAATCCCATTGAAATTGCGGCAGTCATCGTCTGGCAGGTGAGCAATACATATAAAGCCGCCTTTGAAGTGGCTGACTATTACCAATACGTGAAAATCCAAAGTGAGGCAGCTGTTCGTCACCTCGCAACGACCTGTCCATACGATCATATGGAGGATGAACACGCAGATATCACCCTAAGAGATGGTGGTGATCAGGTGAACGTCCTATTGGAAAAAGAACTGAATGAAAGACTGGCACCGGCGGGACTCATTATCAAAGAAGCAAGGATCAGCCACCTGGCATATGCCGCTGAAATTGCAGGTGCCATGTTGCAGCGACAACAGGCAACCGCCATTGTTGCCGCGCGTTTTAAAATTGTGGAAGGTGCTGTGGGTATGGTGGAACTGGCTTTGGAAATGCTTTCAAAAAAAGGCATTGTGCAACTCGATGAAGAGAAAAAGGCGGCGATGGTCAGCAACCTCATGGTCGTCTTATGTGGTGAAAAAGCTGCAACCCCGGTTTTGAATACTGGTACCCTGTATCAATAAATTATAGTGGAGCATGGCTGACAAGAAAACTTTTGTATTGCGAATCGATGAAGCCATCTACAAAAACCTAGAAAAGTGGGCTTCGGATGAATTCCGCAGCGTCAATGGCCAGATAGAGTGGCTTTTGCAAACTCAGTTAAAAGCAGCAGGTCGATTAAAACCCGATGGGAGCACTAAAAAGAAACAAGGTAACCCCTGAACTAATCTGATCACCCTAAGATTTAAATTTCATTTTTAATGCAAGCAGGGCATCTTTCATAGAAGCGCTGGTTTGTTTTTTTTCTTTAGGTGCAGGCGTGGGTTGGCCTTTTGGCGAGGGTGAAGAATTTATTTTTGTTTTGGCTTTGTTTTCCTCTGCCTGTTTGATCGAAAGAGCAATCCGCTTGCGTACCGGATCCACTTCCATAACTTTTACCAGCAATTTGTCATTGAGTTTTAAAACTTCACTGGGATCAGTGATAAAACGGTTAGAGATTTCACTTACATGCACCAGACCATCCTGCTTTACACCGATGTCCACAAATGCACCAAATCTTGTAATGTTGGTTACAATCCCTGGTACCACCATTCCCACTTTCACATCTTCCAGGTTATAAATATTTGCAAATTCAAATGGCTCTAGTTCCGTTCTTGGATCCAGGCCGGGTTTTCTTAGTTCATGGAGAATATCTAAAATGGTATGCTCCCCTATCTTATCACTGACATATTTTTTTGAATCAACTTTTTTTATGAGCTCTTCTTTTCCAATCAAAGATCTCAGATCCACGTTCAACTCCGAGGCGATTTTCTCAACCAAGCCATAGGCTTCCGGATGCACCGCACTCTCATCTAGTGGATTTTCTCCCTGACGGATTCTTAGAAAACCTGCACATTGTTCAAATGCTTTTTCTCCTAGCCGAGGGACTTCCAAGAGTTGTTTTCGGTTGGAGAATTTTCCGATCTTTTGACGATGTTTGATAATATTTTCAGCCAGGGTCTCTCCGATTCCGCTGACATAACTCAAGAGATGTTTACCCGCTGTATTCAAGTTTACGCCCACCGCATTGACACAACTAACCACCGTTTGATCCAGTCTTTCCTTTAAACGGAATGGATTGACATCGTGCTGGTATTGACCCACTCCGATGCTTTTGGGATCTATTTTAACCAGTTCCGCCAGGGGATCCATCAATCTTCTTCCAATGCTGATGGAGCCGCGGACCGTAATGTCCTCATTCGGAAATTCTTCCCGCGCCGCTTCTGAAGCCGAATAAACCGAGGCACCATCTTCATTTACCATAAATATGGGCAGGCCTAAGTTGAGATTTTTAATGAACTGTTCCGTTTGCCGCCCGGCGGTACCGTCGCCGATCGCAAATGCTTCAGTTTTAAATTGTTTGGTAAGACTGCGGATCTTTTGTTCAGCTTCTGCGGATCTGACGGCTTCATGCACAAAAATCAGATCCGTTTTCTGAAGTATTCCCTGCTCGTCCAGGCAAACTACTTTACATCCGGTTCTGTAACCCGGATCGATGGCCAGGATTCTCTTGCTGCCCAAAGGAGAGCTGAGCAAGAGCTGACGAAGGTTTTCCGCAAAAACGTTGATCGCCTCTTCGTCGGCTTTGTTTTTCAGCAACATCCGAAATTCACTTTCCATGGCTGGCTGCAGGAGGCGTCGATAACTGTCTTTGATCGCTTTTTTAATTTCGTCCGAAGACTCACCTGAGCCGTGTATGAATTGTTTTTCAATTTGAGCCAGTGCCTCGTCTTCCAGAGGAACGATTTCCATTCGGAGAAAGCCTTCCATGAACCCACGCAATACCGCCAGAATCCGATGGGAAGGAATGGTTGAAACCTTTTCTGAAAAATTAAAATAGTCTTTGAATTTTTCCGCCTCCGTTTCTTTTCCCGCCAAAACCTTACTTTCCATCCGTCCCGTTTCCTGAAAAAGTTTACGCATGCGGGACCGCACGGTTTCATCTTCATTTACCCGCTCAGCGATGATATCGCGGGCACCCTGCAATGCATCCTCTATGGAGGTTACCTCTTCGTTCAAAAAAGCTGCCGCTGTTTCCCGGATCCTGATTGCTTTTTGTTCAAGAAGCAGGATGGCCAGGGGCTCCAGGCCTTTTTCACGGGCCGACTGGGCCTTTGTTTTTCGTTTGGGCTTATAAGGAATATAAATATCTTCCAGTTCAACCTGGGTAAGAGCGTTGTTGAGTCTTTGTTGCAAACCATCCGTCATTTTCCCCTGTTCGAGGATGGATTTCTCAATAGCGGCTTTTCTCTCCGCAAAGGCGATACGTGTTTTGGATTCATCCTGGATGCGTTGAATCATCACTTCATCCAGGGCACCCGTTTGATCCTTTCTGTAACGGGCGATAAAGGGAATGGTCGCTCCGCCAGCAAGCAATGCCAGCACCACCTCAACCTGTTTGGTTCGAATATTCAATGCATCTGCAATCAATCCAGCAAATTCAATCATGCGGCAAAACTAGGGTCTGGTCTGATAATGAAAAACTTTTCCAGCCGGTATTAATAAATAAAACATAATTATAAAAATGATACTTTTGATCCTAAACCTTCATGTCATGAAAAAAGTTACCGGCATCGGCGGCATTTTTTTTAAATGCGAGAACCCTGCGATGTTAAAAGCTTGGTACAAAGAACATTTGGGAATTGACGCAGGGGACTACGGCTTCAATTTCGATTGGAATATGGAGGTCGATCCTTCCAAAGGCTCTACGGTATGGTCGCCTTTTCCTCAACATACCACCCATTTTAATCCTTCCACCAAGGATTTTATGATCAATTACCGGGTTGAAAATCTGGAGGCCTTGGTCGCTCAGATGGTGGACAAAGGCATTTCCATGCTCGATAAAATTGAGACATACAGTTACGGGAAGTTTGTACACTGCATGGATCCGGAAGGGAACAAAATTGAATTGTGGGAACCCATGGACGGGTGACCGGAATCCCTAAGCCAATCTTCTATCATGCCTTGACCGGCTGCGCCGAACGTTGTCGACTGAGTTTTTTAATATCACTTACTTCAATAATATGGCGGTCATAACCGCTGGATACGACTTGGATCATGGCTTCTCCGAGCTGAGCGAGGCTGCAGACTGAATTAGGAAAAAGGGTTTCCACCAAAGGGATCATCCAACTGAACCATTTGTACACAGGAGGGGTATTTTTCAACCCTTTGGTAGCTTTCAGCGCACCGGGCCTGAAAAGCCAGACCTGTAGGAAGGCGAGTTTCTGTAAATCATTTTCTGTTTTCCCCTTTACTCGTGCCCAGTGCAGCCTTCCCTTTTCAGTACTGTCTGTTCCTGCTCCGGAAACGTAACAAAACTGCATATCCCGGTTGAACTGGGTTAGTGTTTTTGCGAAATTTAAGGTGAGATCATAGGTCATTTTCTCATAGACTGGCTTTTTCATTCCCACAGAAGAAACCCCCAAGCAAAAAAAACAGGCATGGTATCCAGCAAAGGCTGGTTCAATGGAAGTCAAATCAAAGAAATCAGCATGAATGATCTCGGTAAGCTTGGGATGATTAATTCCACTGGGTCTGCGAGAAACCACCAGAATTTTTTCTACATCTGGACTCAGCAGGCATTCATGCAAAACGCCTTCTCCAACCATGCCGGTTACGCCAGTTATTATTACACGTAGTGGTGCGCTCATAAAAATGCATTTAAGATTTAACAAAGCAGGAATTCCATTTGAAATCCCTGTTTAATTTCTGTTTTGATAGGGCTCTTGCAAAAACTTGTCGACCACGGTATTGAACAGGTCGCGGTGTTCTACCAGCGTGCCGTGCCCTGAATTGGGTATTACCCACAAATAGGCGTTTGGGATATTGGAATAGATTCCCAGGGTATGGGCAATGGTTATAACGTCGTGATCACCGCATATGATCAGGGAGGGGCAACGGATTGCCCTCAGATCCGTCAAAGGTACATTCGGTTGCAGCCAGTCGAGCATAAACAATTTCCAATCGTTTTTTTCTTTTTCGGTGGTCCAGGTTTTATTTTTATCCCGTTCGTATTGTTTTTGTTCATCCATCCAGCTGGAAGGGATGATGGCTGAAGAATCGGGCGTCATATTTGCGCCCGTAGACACCATTTTGATCACTTTTTCAGGATGACGCAGGGCCAGCAAAATGGCATTGATTCCACCGTCGCTCCATCCGATGACAAAGGTTGAATCAATATGCATTTGATTCAGCAATTCGGCAAAATCGTCGGCCATCATCTCAAAACTTAAGGAATCCCCGCGGTCGATTGTTTTTCCCTGAGCCCGGCTGTCTACGGCAATCACTTGATATCTTTTAGAGAAAAAAGGAATCGTGCTGGAAAAATCTTTTATACTGCCTCCATTTCCGTGAATCAACAACAGGGGTTTCCCCTGACCATAGACCTCGGTATAAATTTTAATACCCCGAACCGTATAATATTTTCCAACGGTTTGGTTGACTCCGTAAGAAACTCCCTTAGACTGACCGAAAACAAAAGTTCCGACCATGGGAAGAAGGAAAAACCCCGCAACGATTCGATTCATATTTCTTTCATATTAGCAATTGACCAAGATTTGGATGTCAAAATTAAGGGAGTTCAGCAGTTATTGGAGTCTATGAAAAAGGGTCAAACACCTGTAAAATGTTTGACCCCTTTTTATAATCCGTTCTGGAAATTTCTGCCAGTTACCGAAAGACAATAATCAGCGTTGTGAGAATTTCCTTCCATATCTTCTTCCACCGCCCATGCTTCGTCCGGAAGAGGAAGCGGCGCTTGCAACCGTTAATGGTTCCATGAGGGCCTGATGATAGGGATGATTGCTTTCCACCGGTACCACCTGTCCGATAAATTTCTGAATATCTTTCAGGTATATTTTTTCTTCATAGTCGCAGAAGGAAATGGCCTTCCCAAAAGCTCCAGCCCGTCCGGTTCTTCCGATCCGGTGGACATAGGATTCTGGAATATTGGGAAGATCAAAATTCACGACCAGACCCAGGTCATCGATGTCAATTCCACGGGCGGCAATATCGGTCGCCACCAGGATTTGCATTTTACCATCCTTAAATCCCTGCAGTGAACGTTCGCGGGCTTGCTGGGTCTTGTCCCCATGAATGGCTGTTGCCTGAAATCCAGCATGATTTAAATCACGGGCAACGCGGTCGGCTCCGTGTTTTGTACGCGTGAAGACCAGAACGCTTTCCTTTGGTGAGGATTTGAGCAGATGGTGCAACAAAGCGCGTTTTTCGCTTTTTTGAACATAGTACAGTTTCTGATCGACCAGTTCTGCGGTAGTAGATTCGGGTGTAACCGTAATTTCTACCGGATGGGTCAACAGTACCTGCACCAGGGACTGAATAGCCGGAGGCATGGTTGCCGAAAAGAACAGTGTCTGTCTTTTCTTTGGAAGTTTGGAAATAATCCTTTTCACTTCATGAACAAATCCCATGTCCAGCATGCGATCTGCCTCATCCAGTACAAAATATTCTATGCCGTTCAGCACGATATAATTTTGGTTCATAAGATCCATCAGCCTGCCGGGGGTAGCGACGATAAAATCACAGCCCCTGCGTAGGTCCGATACCTGACGAGACTGAGAAACACCTCCGTAGATCACGACCGATCTCAATTTCAGGAATCTGCCATAATTTTCTATGGATTCATGAATCTGGGTGGCCAGTTCGCGGGTAGGCGTTAAGATCAGCGCTTTTAAAGGATGACCGGAAACGCCATTGGCTTGTTTTTGTTCGTGCATACGCTGCAACAAAGGCAGGACGAAAGAAGCAGTTTTTCCGGTTCCGGTTTGGGCACATCCTAAAATGTCCCTGCCGGCTAAAACGACCGGAATGGCTTGTTCCTGGATGGGTGTAGGGGTTTTGTAGCCTTCATGGGCTACAGCTTTTTGTAAGGGCTCAATGAGTCCCAATTCTGAGAATAACAAAGTATATAATATTAAATAAAAAAATGTGGTAAGGCTACCGCTTTTGAGAGGGTACTTTACCTGCCTTACGTTACACTGATCTGGGGAGACTGCTGCAGAAAATAGAAAGCAGAAGAAAACGCAGTAAAAGTCATAACATACAGAACCACAAAGATAGGGTATTTTTTCCAATTTGTAAACAACCCATGTCCTATTGTCCGAATCCGGTATCTTTCGGCCGAAAATAACGATTATAAAGGCCTTTTTTGTACTATGATGTGGTTCCGAATAAGAATTATCCTCTCTGCCCTTGCGTTGCCTTTTTTCCTCTCCGCCCAGCATGACTGGAGGTATGTCCCGATGGATAGCCTGACGGATCTAACCGAAATCGTAAACCACCTACTACACAAAGATTCCAACAAAGACCGGGCAGAACGAAAAAAAAGCCAAATCCAGATCGGTATTTTCCCCGCCATCGGCTATACGCTTCAGACTGGTTTTGCTGCCGTCGTCAGCGCCAATGCCGTAATTTATAAAAAGCGCAATGATTCCTTGCTTCCCTCCACGATCGCGGGGAGTTTCTCTTATTCACAGTATCATCAAATTATTGCACCGATTCAGACTGTCATCTATTTCAATAACAACAAGACCATTTTTGTTTCGGATTGGAGATATTTAAAATACCCATCCTATACCTATGGTCTCGGGATGAAAACCACTCCACAGGATTCAACCCTGCTCAATTTTCAATACCTAAAACTTCACCAGTCGGTTCTTTTTGAAGTGCATCCCCACCTATTTATCGGTGCCGGGTATGCGCTGGATTATTTCTGGAATGTCGAGCAGGTTTATCCGCCCAAACCCACAGGTACCCTGTCTGATTTCGAAAAATATGATACATCCACCCGTTCATTTTCCTCGGGCATTGAACTGAGTATGATCCGCGATACCCGGGACAATCCCATCAATGCCTACCGGGGGACTTACACCAACATTCAATTGATCCCTCGATTTAAGTTTCTTGGCTCCGATCAAAACTGGACTTCCCTGATGGTACAGTGGCGGGGGTATTTCCGTTTTCCTTCTAGTTCCAACAATATCATCGCCCTGTGGAGTTATAACTGGCTGACCCTCTCCGGCATTCCGCCCTACCTGATGTTGCCAAGTACGGGCTGGGACAAAACTTTTAATACTGGAAGGGGATATATACAGGGACGGTTCCGCAGCAACAACATGTTGGATGCTGAAGCCGAATACCGTATACAGCTGACCAGAAACGGATTATTTGGCATGGTGATCTTCACCAATTTTGAGACTTTTACCAATATCGATACCTGGCAGTTTGGAATGCCCGCACCCGCGGGCGGTCTGGGTCTGCGTATAAAATTAAATAAATACTCCCGTACCAATATCGCCATCGACTATGGCTGGGGCCGACAAGGTTCCCATGGATTTTTTGTTAACCTCGGAGAGGCGTTTTAAGACCTGTTTTTATCCCTGGAGGATTTTGTCGATTTCTTTTAGTTCCGAATCGGCAAAGGAGAGGTTATCCAAACATTTGATGGAATCCGTCAATTGTTCTGGCTTACTCACCCCGATGAGGACGGAGGTTACGATTTCATGCCTCAGTACCCAGGCCAGCGCTAGCTGAGCAAGGTTTTGCCCGCGCTTTTTGGCAATTTCATTTAGCTGTACCGCTTTATTGATTTTGTCTGGGGTAACGGCTGTCTCATCCATCGCTCCGTTTCCGCGGTGGCTGAGCGCCCGGGAATCTTCGGGGATGCCTTTGAGGTATTTATTGGAGAGCAGCCCCTGGGCCAATGGACTAAAACAAATACAACCGACGCCCTCATTTTTTAATACATCCAGCAAACCATTTTCTACCCACCTTTCAAACATGGAATATTTAGGCTGGTGTATCAAACAAGGAGTACCCATCGAGCGCAGCAGGTCGATCGCCGCTTTTGACTCCGTCGCACTGTAACTGGATATGCCAACGTACAAGGCCTTTCCCTGTCGAACGATGAGGTCCAGCGCACGCATCGTTTCCTCCAGAGGTGTATCCGGATCTGGACGATGATGATAAAAAATATCTACGTATTCCAATCCCATTCTTTTTAAACTCTGATCCAAACTGGCAACCAAGTATTTTTTTGAACCGTGATCTCCGTAAGGACCTGGCCACATCCCCCACCCTGCTTTGCTGGAAATAATCAGTTCGTCGCGATGATCGCTGAAATCCTGCTTAAAGATCCTTCCGAAATTTTCTTCCGCCGATCCGCCCGGGGGACCGTAGTTATTGGCCAGATCAAAATGTGTAATGCCTTCATCAAAAGCCAACCTCAAAATTTCCCGCGCCCTTTGCTGGTTATCGATGTCACCGAAATTATGCCAAAGCCCCAGGGATACAGCAGGCAACAACAGTCCGCTTTTTCCCGTACGGCGATACTGCATTTTATCATAGCGGTTTTCCTTAAAAGAATAACTCATATAGGTTAGGTTGTTATGGTGCAAAGATGATTAAAAAGAACTCAAATATAAATACGAGTTCCCGAAAAGCTTTATCAAAATTCTCTGGGAGAATGAAGGGGAAAATCAAATTCAGATTTTAACCTGGAAAAAAGAGTAAATCAATCATTTTGGATAAACGGGGTGATTTCCTATGCAAATTCTATTTCATAATTCAATGCATTTTCCGACGAAAAAGCCCATTGCTCCCGACATATTTAAATAAAAAGTAAAAAAAGTATTACTAATTTGTATATGAATTTGATTCAATAAATCGCCTAAAAGCTGCATAGATGCTGGATTTTAGTGACAACAGTCAGCAGTTTACCTATAAAAAAGTACTACAATAAGCCAATAAAGTATTTAATGAAGGTTTTTTTGGAAAATAGCTTTGATACAACCGGCGTCATATGAAAAGGAAAATATTCCTCGGCGTTTGCCTGTCTGCTTTTTTCCCATTTCACTTGTTGTTGGGACAGAACTGCAGCGATTCGCTGGCCAGTCCCGAAACCCGGGCTTTGTACAGGAATCTTTATAAACTGATCGGAAAAGCCATATTGTTTGGCCACCAGGATGATCCATGTTACGGAGTGGCTTGGAAATATCAATCCGGCAGGAGTGATGTAAAGGAAGTGGTCGGAGAATACCCAGCCATTTACGGATTTGACCTGGGAAGAATTGAATTGGGATGGACCCACAACCTGGATAGTGTTCCTTTTGACAAAACGCGGCAATTTATACAGGAAGCCTATGAAAGAGGGGCTGTTGTCACCCTCAGCTGGCATTTGAACAATCCGCTTACCGGAGGGACAGCTTGGGATCATACCCCGGGTGCGGTTGCGTCCATTTTGCCTGGTGGAAACATGAATGCACTCTACACGATCTGGCTGGACCGGGTGGCAGATTATCTAAACAGCCTCCGGGGAAAAAATGGAGAGTTTATACCGATTATATTGCGGTTGTTTCATGAATTAAACGGTGGTTGGTTTTGGTGGGGTAAAGACCAATGTACGCCGGAGGAAATGATCCAGTGCTGGCGATATACGGTTCATTATTTAAGATCCGTCAAGCATATCCACCATGTCCTTTATGCGTTCAATACAGATAAATTCTTTAGTGAGTCAGAATATATACAGAGATATCCCGGTGATCAGGTCATCGATATACTCGGTTGTGATGTTTATCAGGGGAATACTTATAAAGACAACCTTTCTTTCGCGCAGTTTTTAAACAAGGATCTCAGTATGCTGGATAACATCGCTCAGGCACACCATAAAATTCCCGCATTAACGGAATTTGGCTATAATGAAATTCCGGATTCCACTTGGTGGACGAAAGTTTTTTTTCCGGTCATTGCTTCTCATCAGATCGTCTATGTGCTGGCTTGGCGCAATGCAGGAAAGAAGCCAGATGGCAGCGTAGAATTTTATACTCCGTATACCGGGGCGGTTTCGGCATCCGACTTTAAAAAAATGTCTGCTACCGGTAAAGTTTTATTTGAAAACGGAATCAACTCTAAAAAAATATACCAATGAAAAAAATGATTGTTTTTGGATTTTGGCTGGTCCTGGCTGCCCTAGGCAGTCAGTCAGTGCAAGCACAAAAAGATATTTATGAAATCCGGGTATTTAAAATGAATAGTTCGGCGCAAATGGATTTGACTGAAAATTACTTGAAAAATGTCTACCTACCAGCCATGCACCGCCTGGGATTTAAGTCAATTGGGGTTTTTAAACCCATTGCCAATGATACGGCAACCCTTAAACAGGTCGTCATGATCACGCCCTATATTTCATTGGATGTATGGTTTCGAACCAAATCAAATTTGAATAAGGATTCCATATTCAATGCGGAGGGAAAGTTCTTTTTGGATGCAGATACCGCCCATTTGCCTTTTGTTCGGGTGGAATCCACTTTGCTGGAGGCATTCCCGGACCATCCTAAACTCATCCCAACTCCACTGAGGTCTGATCCGGATGCCATTTACGAACTCAGAAGTTATGAAAGCCCTACCAAAGTGCTCCACATGACTAAGGTGGGTATGTTTAATGAAGGAGGCGAGATTAAATTATTCAAAAGCCTTGGATTCAATGCCGTATTTTATGGCGATGTGATAAGTGGCTGTAGAATGCCCAACCTGGTTTATATGGTTGTTTTTGCCAATCTAGCGGCGCGGGAAGAAAAATGGAGAGCATTTGGCTCCAGTGATAAATGGAAAGACATCTCTACAGATCCCAAATACAGGAATAATATTTCGGTAAATCACATAGACAGCTGGCTGATGCACCGGGCGAGCTATTCAGATTTATAAAACAGGCGGATTAAAGGAAATTAACCGGGCTCGACATCAGGATCGTGATCCTCTTTCTGGTATCTATGATCGTGATTAGATGCAGGGTGAATACACCTGACTCATGGTTTCCGCAATACGGTAGCAGGATTGCGCTAGGTCTTATACCTTTTTGTAACGGATCTGGCGGTACTGAACTGATCACCGTATTGGAAGCCTTTTTGGTCTATAGACGCGAACGGAGGGGCCCAGGAGGGCCGAAAACAGGCCTCACCCAGGCGTTTGGCATTTTATGCTATTGGTGGATATTAACGGGCTTCCGGTGCCCCGGATGCCCCCCAATTGCATTGAATTGACACCAGCTGATAGAAAAGCTCAGCAGAGACTGGATACAGGGAGGCGATATCGATGCCTTTGCCCGGAATTGGTCTTATTTCAGCACTTCATAGCACACGGAGGGACACTCCACTACCCCATCCCTAGTCGGAATTATTTCTTTACAGAATCCTTTGGTTTGGGTTTGGCCTTGTAGGTGGTATCGGCCAATGAAGAATTATTGGCATCACCCGGTGCCGCCGAAGGGGGCAGGACATTATTGTTGGCCGCAGAATCAATGGCATTGGAGGGAGTCGTTTTGGCGGTGTCCGTCGCTGCAGCGGGGGTATTGCTGTCGTTACCGCAGGAACTCAACATCCCTGCTGCGATCATCCACGCGACGAAGATTGATTTTTTCATATAGTTAATTTAGTGGTCTGCCTACTACTGATGGAAGAACGGGTAAAATATGGCATGAAAATTTGTGCCATACAAGGTAAAGAATGATTATGACAAACAAAAAATACCTGAAGGAAGACATCACGGATTCTTTGCAAGATCAGGAAAAATTAAAAAGCGATCTGGCCATTTTGGATCTACCTGAATTAAAAGATATACCCGGTGCGAGCGGTAAAAACAAAACCAACCCACCGACCAGTCTGGAAACCATTTCTTCTGCCGATGAAGAAGCCGATGAACTATTTGAAGATGGGAAGGATTCTACCGAGACGGACGTCAGTCCGCTTGAAAAAGAACTTTTAAACGATGCTTTCGATCCCTCCTATGATGTGGACCTACCCATTCAATCTCTATCCTTAGACGACCGGGACAATGAAGGTGAATTACTCGAAGAAGCAGGTATGGACAAGGATCTCTTCGGAAAAGATCTGGATGACAACCTGATAAGAGAAGAAGATGAATAAACGAACGGAGAAAATTAGCAATAAGGAAGAGGCTGGAAGGTCTGATCCATATTCACATATTCGCGAATCTGATTACCGTCCTCATAGATCACCAGAAACGACCTTCGGCGGTCGTCTGTTTTCCTTTGTAGTTCCAGAATTTTTGTCACCAGATATTTTTTATCTACCCAGGAAAACCGGCTTTCAATTTTTAGAAAATCCTGCAGAGAGTAAATAATTTCTCCGTCTTTCAGTACATGCACCGTGCTGACAAATCCTCTTTCAGAGACGATTGAAATTTCTTCTGTAGGCATAGTAGGGGTTGGTTATGGAGTGAATTTACAAGTCTGATCAGGATCCGCATTGAAATATTATCCACATGGTCGGAATAGTTTTACACATTTGTTGTTCAATATGTGTGCCCGTAGACTGGGCGTCAAAATTTGGGGTTCATTAACAAAAGGTTCTAATCGCAGGAAAATCAAGGAATAGTTTTTGATGCCTCTACTTTAACTATGCACAAAAAATCAAAATATTTGGTTTCCGGAAGTTGGCTGTTGCTGGCGGGATTCCTGATTTTCTTATTTGCTTCCTTTCGGGTAATCTGGAACAGTCCCGTAAAAGGATCCGTAAATCCATCCAATGGTGCACTCAGGGCATGGGTAATTTCAAAAACCGATACAGCCAATGCGCCGGTTATCCAGGGCGGTTTTATGATCACCAGTGTAAAACCGGGAAATTATACTTTGATGGTTGAAGGCAAACCGCCTTTCAGAGACAGTTTTAAGCAAGATGTGCTGGTGGTGGAAGGGCAACCTACTGATGTTGGCGTTATTCAAATGTATAAATAAAATCACTTATGGATAAACCTACTGAGAAACCCAAAAATGAAAATAAAGTCCCTGTCCCAAACAAAAAGAAAATATTAAACAGTGGTCAACTGGGATCTTCCAATGCATTCGAAGAAACTGAAAATCCATTGTCTCGTGACCAGGACAATATCAGTGATGAAAAATTAGATGAACTGCTGGGAGATGATTGATTTTCCCATTCCGGGAAGGAAATCCATGAAATTGTGTGGACTTATTTGCACAGTTATTTGGGGTTTTTTTATGGATCGAAACTCTTTTGGTGTCTTATACGTATTACTTAAATAGAACGCGACGCATGTTAAAAATAATGATAGTTGAAGACGACCTCGATTTGTTGCATGGACTGAGATTTCTGCTTCAGGCCTACCATTGCCGCATTTGTCCCCTATCCGATGCGGATGAAATTCTCAAAACCGTAAGTCTGCTACAACCCGATTTGATACTCCTGGATATAAAACTCGATCACGGAAACGGACTCGATGTTTGCCGCGAACTTAAGACCAGTTATTTAAAGGAAACGCCGGTATATATCATGTCCGGACTTCCGGATGTGGAAGAAAAGGCTTACCACGCCGGTGCTGATTATTTTCTTGCCAAACCTTTCGATTCAGAAACGCTTTTGGCAAAAATAAAAACACTGGAAAATTCTTCCTTCGAAAATTTCAATTCCTGAAATCTTTTTATCTCGGGTAACCCTTTCGGGCTTCAGGCCCCGGACCTATCTCTATTTAGACCGCCAGCTCTGCTGGTTTGGCATTGAATGGGTATTTCTTATTAGGCGAAAATGTTATACTTTTCCGGAATTCGGATCTGAACTTTCGCGTACATGAAGGACAAAACAGTATGGCAATGGGAAATCTCACCAAACCGGCCGTGGTACCGGCTCAACTTAAAAGAGCTCATCCAATACAAGGATCTTTTACTGCGTTTTGTCCGTAGAGATATATTGGCCAGTTATCAGCAAACGATATTGGGACCTATTTGGGTGTTTCTGCAACCCCTTTTCACCACTTTTGTCTATTTCATCATTTTTAGCCGGGTTGCAAAAATACCGACCGATGGTATTCCACCCTTCCTTTTTTATCTGCCGGGGTCCATCATCTGGTCCTATTATGCTGACTGTGTCACCACGACGATGAATACTTTTCAGTACAATGCATATATATTCAACAAAGTGTATTTCCCGAGGATTATCGTGCCCCTGAGTACGATTTTGTTCCATTCCTTTCGCATTTCGATTCAGTTGTTGCTTTTTACCGGCGTGTATATTTTCTACTCCCTGCATGGAACTGTCCTTCAATTCAGCTGGCAAATACTCCTGGCCCCCTTCATGATAGGGATAGCAGCTTGTTTTGCGCTGGGCTGTGGATTGATCGTGAGCGTACTGACTGCCAAATACCGGGATTTGGATAACATCATGCTTTTTTTGCTTCGACTATTTATGTTTGCAGCACCGGTTGTTTATCCGGCTTCCCTGATTCCGCAGAAATATAAATTTATCTTCTGGCTCAATCCGCTTACGCCAGTGATTGAAATATTTAGGACTTCATTTTTTAAACCCCATCCCCTTCCCCTGTTTTATTTGTCGTTGAGTCTTTTGACCACGATGCTGGTACTGGTGATTGGCATTATCCTTTTTAACAAAAGGGAAATACAAATTATGGACGTAATCTAAACCATGTCAAAAAAACTGATACAAGCACAAGAGATTTCAAAATACTACCGGCTGGGTGTCCTGGGTTCCCGTTCATTAAAGGAAGACCTGAAGGAATGGTGGCGGGGTAAGTTGAATATACCTGTGGAGCCGGATCCTGAAAGTCGTCGCCATATCTGGGCACTGCGCGATATCAATTTTGATGTCTACCAGGGTGAAGTACTCGGACTGATCGGAAAAAACGGAGCGGGCAAGTCTACCCTGCTGAAGATCATTTCCAGAATCACCCTGCCTACCCAGGGAAAAATTTCGGGAAATGGAAGAATCGCCAGTCTGCTGGAAGTAGGAACGGGATTTCATGGAGAACTCACCGGCAGGGAGAACATTTTCCTGAACGGCCATATCATGGGAATGAAGAAAAAGGAGATCGATTTGAAATTTGATGAGATCGTCGAATTCTCAGGTGTTGCGCGGTTTTTGGATACGCCGGTGAAAAGATATTCCAGCGGCATGTATGTACGGCTTGCCTTTGCAGTGGCAGCACACCTCGATCCTGAAATATTGGTTATCGATGAAGTACTCGCCGTGGGGGATGCTGAATTTCAACAAAAATGCCTTACAAAAATTAAATCAATTTCACGCGAAGAAGGAAAAACAATTTTATTCGTAAGCCACAATATCCAAACCATTCGAAATATATGTGACCGGGCGCTGGTATTGGATAAAGGTAGAATAATTACTTCAGGGGATTCCGAATCGGTGCTCGCCAGCTATATAAAAATGAATAGAGACCAGTATTTGGGAACCGACTATTCAAAACTGCCCTCGCTTCCGGGAAACGAATTCATCCGGATTTACAAAGTAGAACTGATTCCGGATTTTTTAGATCAAAACCAAGTCATTGATATACGAACCGCCCTAAATATAGAATTCGAATTTTTTTATCAAGCAGAAGAGTCCGGAAAAATTCAGGTAAACCTCCAGGTTTTTAGTGCTTCCGATGAATTGATTTTTGAGATCGCTTCTGAAAGTCGTGCTTTGGCCACCGGAAGGATTAGGGGCAGCGCGCAAATACCTGGGAATTTTTTAAACGATGGTTCCTACTATATTTCCTTGTCATTTCTTAGGAATTCTACCAGCAGGCTTTTTTATTTGGAATCTTGCCTGTATTTTGACATAGAGGATTTCAAGGGCTCGATGGAATTCAGTGGAAAATGGGCTGGTGTCGTCCGACCTTCCTTCCCAGTCGACTTATTCCAGCTGACGGATCCTGCTTGATCTGTGTTTAATTTTTTACCTTTGCAGCAGCATTGACCTCCCTTATCCTTGAATAAAACGAATGCTTACCGAATGACTGAACGTATACCCGAGCATCCTCCTGTAATTAAGCCCGTCCCGGAACATGTAAAAAGACCGCTGTGGTCGGTGATGATCCCTTCCTATAACTGCAGTCAGTATCTGATAAAAAATATCCAGTCTGTATTAGAACAAGATCCAGGTGAAGAAAAGATGCAAATTGAGGTGGTCGATGATTTTAGCACCGATACCGATGTGGAAGCCCTGGTTAAAAAAATTGGTAAGGGAAGAGTGGGTTTTTACCGGCAACCTGAAAATGTGGGAAGTCTTCGAAATTTTGAAACCTGCCTAAACCGCTCTACCGGGCATTACGTGCACCTCTTGCACGGAGACGACCAGGTAAAAAAGGGGTTCTATCAAGAAATCGAACGTGTTTTTAAGGCGTTCCCGGAAGCCGGTGCCGCCTTTACCGGGTTCACCTTTATAGATGAGGATAACCAACCCCTCTATGATAACAAGGAATTGCTGGAAGAGCCGGGACTGCTGAAAAACTGGCTGCTGGATATTGCTCGATCCTCCTTTATACAACCCCCGGCAATGGTAGTGAAAAGATCGGTATATGAAAAGCTGGGTGGATTTTTCGCCGTTCATTATGGAGAAGATTGGGAAATGTGGGTAAGGATAGCTGCACACTACCCTGTCGCACACAGCCCGAAAAAACTCGCACTATACCGCGAACATCAAAACAACATCACCAGCCGTTCCTTTTTGTCGGGTCAAAGTATGACCGATATCATGAAAGTGGTGGACATCATTCAAAATTATCTACCCCCGGAAGAAAAAGCACAAATCAAGCAGTATTCTAAAAAACATCTGTCCCATTATTTTGCCTATACGGCTGACAAGATTTATCATGTTTATGGAAAACCAGATTTAGCCCTGATGCAATCAAAACGCGCGATGGGGATGGACTTTAATTCCATCACCCTGCTTTACTGGTTGAAAATGCACTTCAAAATCATGATTGGATACAAGATGCCGCGCAACAAAAAATGGCGGTTCAGGCCTATAAACTTTTTTCGGTAATACTAACTCTGCGGATGAACATCCGCCTTTTTTTTGGGCTTGACATATTCAAATAATTTCTTCAGGTTATTGAACGGTTGTTCCAGGCAGTACCAGGAGATGGTAGCACAGCCAACCGCAATGATAAAGTAAATCCAGAAACTGATATAAGGGGAAGCCAGCCACTTTCCTGCCCCGGACAAATCATATCCTTCTTTGCTCAGCCAGCCTTGCAGCAGGGCAAATGTTTTCCAGAAAAATAAGGTTGCAATCAGGTGATAGAGATAAATCCCGTAACTGATTTTTGATAGGTACTGTACGATCCCGTTCTCCAGGAATTTCTTGGTGACGCCGGTATAACCCCTGTTGGCTACATCGATGACCAAAACGGTAAACAGAGATATAAATACGCGGTCCAACGCAAAAAAACTTCGCTGGTGCGCATGCTGGGTTATAATCAGGAAAATCCACACAGGGACCGCCGCCAGAGAAACCCATTTCAACCACCGGTTGTTTTCCCTGCCTGAATAATGGAGGTAGGCAAGCAAAGCGCCGGCTGCGAAGGTATCTATGCAGGCGGGCATCAGTACCAGCGAGGGGAAAAGGTCCGGCTCAAAAGCAACCGTAATAATTACTACCCGGAAACCGATACCGGCTAAGACCATGAGCCCAAAAACTTTCGGCAGAAACCTAGTCGGAATAAAAAGAATGATCCAGGGCCAAATAATATAGAATTGTTCCTCCACGGCCAGCGTCCACAAATGAACCGCATAGGGTCCCCAGCTTCCGGTCTTATACATCCACAGGTTATACATATACCCAAAGTAATAGGCTGGGTGCTGCCGCAGGTCCTGACCTTCCAGAGGAAACAACAACAAAATAAACAGGTACAGGTAATAGGCCGGAAAAATCCGAAGGGTTCTTCGCGTCAGAAAAGCAACCGCAACTTTCCACACAGGCAAGGATCGGTCGATGGCCTTATCCTTGGCGTCCAGTAAGATCCGGGTAATCAGATAGCTGCTTAGTACAAAAAAGAAAATGATAAAAGAGCCCAGGTCATAGTGCCAGTTCTTGAGGCCCATGAGAAAGTCCGAGAAATGATAAACCACCACAAAAAGCACCGCACAAAAGCGCAGGCCGGACATTTGTGGTTTGAATTTGAATTTGGATTTTGGCCTCTCTGGTACCGTATGCGGCAATGCAGTTGTTTTATTTAGTTCCAAGCCTGAATTACCCTTTTAACGGGGAATTTCCCAATTTAGTACAGTTTCCCATTACAGTAATTTTTGAAAAAAAAAGCAAAAGACTTTCAAAACCCGAATTCGCGAAGTATATTTAACTCTCCCCATCATCCTTTGATCTCCAACATGCTACTGTCCCCGACTTGGGACCACTGATCCTTTCCTCAAAAAGACTTCCTTCGTCCCCCTTTAGACGACCTTTTTAAATTGATCAGTTATGATATTGTCTAGCATCCAAGGGGAATTTTCATTGTTTTTGACCAAAAAATTAAAACAACGCATTGTATGGATATTCATCATCCTGGGTGTTTTCCAGGCCAATGAATTAAAGAGTCAGGCTTGCAGTCAATGTTGTGTGCCTTCCTTTCCCGCCCTCACCGTTTATCAAACCTTTCAGACAGGCCATGGAATGGGATTTGGTATTGAAGCCGGAAACTGGAAAAAGGACGCAGGAAAATTCAGCTACTTTATCGGTACCAGTATGGTATGGGGTCAAAACCAGAATGGAAACATCAAAACCCAGAATTCCTCCCAGGATCAAATGTTCCTGAACCTATATGTAAAGGGTCAATACAAGATTACCAATCACCTCTATGCAGTTGTTGCTCCGGGCATCGTGAACCTGTCTTATTTCGATGTGCAGGCCGGATTGCGATATGTATATACTGTCACCAAAGTGGTCGGCGTCGGAGTAGAACCGGCATATTCCTTCAACCAAAAAGTATTTGTGCTGAACGCCAACGTGCATTTCGCCCTCCGGTAGTTCCCAGGCAATTGAAGAAGAAGGAATTCGGGTACTCTTTACAAATCCCGAACCCCTCCCCCCTTGTATTAATGGACCTTATCTACATTGTTGTATTTGTCCGTATAGGCATCTTCCTTCGCCTTATCTTTTTTAGCGGACTGATAGATATTGATCAGCATATCATAGGCATCTTTTAAAGAAACCCGATCGGCTTTTTTGAGCTTACCTTGACTTCCCAGCAACTGGTCAACTTTTTCAAGATAAGGAATGGCCTGGTCGAAATCTTTTGCTGCCTGCGCCCGGTAATCCTGACGCTTTTTAAGTTCGTCTGGATTGGAATTTCCTCTGGGCTTTCCAAGCAGTTGAAATTCCACCCCCTGGTTATAGGCTATCTGTCCCAGCACCAGGTAGGCTTGGGGATAATTGGGATTTATTTTAAGACTCGCCTGCAGCTTCTCTTGCGCCTTGGCAACCAAAGCATCCGAATTGGCTACTTTTTTACCTGAGCTGGTATCGGTGGCATACTGGTATAATTCTAGCCCGTAGTCGAAAAAGTAAATGGCACTGTCTGGATGTATTTTGTTGATGCTTTCATACTTGGCAAAAAGAGAATCCTTGGGACCATTTTTTCGCAATTCATCCAGCGTGATTTCATCAAAATACATATCTGTTGGAAATTTGGCTTCCCCTATAGCCAGGTATTTGGCTTCGGTAGCCTTGTCTCCTTTTCGGGCATAATAATCGGCTACCCATTTGTAGATCTCTTCCATATTGTTTCCGCTGATATTGGTAACACCGGAATCCACAATGGTTTGATAATAGATAACAGCTTGATCCCGTAGGTTGGATTTTTCTGCAGAAATTCCTGCATATAAAATGGAAGTAGAATCCATTTCTTGTTTGATCCAGCCTTGTTTATGCATAAACGAAATGGCATCCACGGCCCCCCGGAAATCATTCAGGGCGTCACTATATTTTTCCGCTCCATAGTTGGTCCTGCCCAGTTCAAACAAACCTGAATAAATTTCATTGATGGGCTTATACTGATCAGCGATCAGTAAAATCTGTTTCTTATCGTCGTACTGGGTATATTTTTTCAGGGCATCCAGTGCCTGAAGCAATGCATCCGGATTCTGCGCCTTCAATTGGTCATTTCCTGCAACGGCAATATATATCTTCATCTTGAAGTACCAGCAATCTCCATTTTTCTGGTTTTTATCAACCAGCATCACCTTGTCGATTTCTTCTTTGGCTTCTGGAATTTTATTGGCTTTCAGTAAATCTTTCGCCTTGTCAAGGGATTGGGCAAACAAACCGGAAATGACAATCGTCATTAAAAGGCTTAACAACATCCGTTTCATGAGATTTTTTATTTGAAGTTTTCTGATAACGTTATTCTGGACTTGATTCCGGGGGCAATATATCCAAAACCGGGCCTTCCCCCTCTTTTCCTTCCACTATAGTTGATTCTTCGTCAAGTTGAGTTATAGCGGCGATTCCATCGCCTTCGTCCAGCCGGATCAGTTTTACGCCCTGGGTTGCCCGGCCAAGTTCACTGATTCCGTTTACAGGCATCCGGATGGTAATGCCCGATTTACAGGTTATCATCAGGTCTTCCTTCTCTGTTACATCCAAAATCCCGACCAGCTTTCCTGTTTTTTCCGTTACCTGAATTGTTTTGATTCCTTTTCCCCCGCGGTTTGTCACGCGGTATTCGTCGATGAGGGTGCGTTTGCCAAAACCGTTTTCGCTGACTACCAGAACGGTTTTGGATTTATCGTCCTTATTGACACATATCATGCCAATCACCTCATCCATTTTGTCGTCTACTTCGATACCACTAACGCCGATGGCTCCCCTGCCGGTCGGCCGGACATTTTCTTCTGGGAATCGGATGGCGCGACCTGATTTTACGGCCATCATGATCTCGCTGTTGCCATCGGTCAAACGGGCGGTAAGCAGCTGATCATTTTCCAGGATCGTAATGGCATTGACACCACTTTGTCTGGGTCGGCTGAAATCTTCCAATTGGGTTTTTTTAATAATGCCGCCCTTGGTGCACAGAACGATATAGTGACTGTTCAAAAATTCATTGTCCTTGAGATCCTTGACATCAATGATCGCTTTTATCTTATCATCCAGTGGGATCTGAATCAGATTTTGCACTGCGCGTCCCTTGCCTACCCGATCGCCCTCTGGAATCTGATAGACATTCAACCAAAAACACCGCCCTTTCTCTGTAAAGAAAAGAAGGGTGTGGTGCGAACTGGCAACAAACAAATGCTCAATATAATCTTCGGCACGACTCTTTCCCCCGCTCAGGCCCCTGCCTCCCCGTCGTTGCTGGCGGTATTCGGTTGCAGAGGTTCTCTTGATATATCCGGTATGAGAAATGGTAATGACTACATCTTCCTCCTTAATCAGGTCTTTGATCTGCATCTCATCATCGAGGTAGGTAATCTCTGTGCGACGGCCATCTCCAAATTTCTCTTTGATGTCAAGCAATTCTTTGCGGATCAGCGCAAATCTTTTTGATTCATCTCCCAATAGATCCCGCAGCTCCGCAATCTGTTTTTGGAGTTCATCAAATTCATGCCTGATCTTATCTCTTTCCATCCCGGTAAGGCGCTGAAGGCGGAGTTCCAAAATGGCCTTGGCCTGAATTTCACTCAGTCCCCAACCGGCATTCACCAGATTTTCTTTTGCCAGATCCGGTGTTGAAGAAGATCGGATCAGTGAAATCACTTCATCCAGGTGATCGAGGGCAATCAGATAACCTTGCAGGATATGCGCTCTTTTCTCCGCTTCCCTTAATTCAAACTGTGCACGACGGATGACAACTTCATGCCTGAATTCAACAAACTCAGAAATGATTTCCCGCAGATTGAGCGTGCGGGGCCTTCCCTTAACAAGGGCGACATTATTAATACCATAGGAGGTTTGCAGTTCGGTATGTTTGTATAGCTGGTTTATCACCACATTGGCTACCGCATCCCGGCGAAGATCGATAGCGATCCGGATGCCCTCTTTTTCGTTGGATTCATTGTTGACTCCCGTAATGCCATCAATGGTCTTTTCATTGACCAGCTGACCGATCCGGTCACAAACCCCATCCACATTGACCTGATAAGGGGTCTCTGTCACGATGATTTGTTCCCGTCCATTGGTTTTGGTATCTACCTGTAGTTTACCTCTCAACACCACCCGTCCGCGACCGGTATGCATAGCCGCTTTCACGCCTTCCATACCAAATATTACCCCTCCTGTCGGGAAATCCGGGGCTTTCACATATTGCATAAGCTCCTCTACGGTAATATCCCTCTTGTCGATATAAGCCACGCATCCATCTATGGATTCAGAAAGATTGTGTGGAAGCATGTTGGTAGCCATACCCACCGCAATACCGCTGGCTCCATTGATGAGCAACTGAGGAAAGCGGGAAGGAAGGATGGTGGGTTCGGTAAGAGAGTCGTCAAAATTGGGTTGAAAATCCACCGTTTCTTTGTCGATATCTTCCAGCATGGCTTCTGCCAAGCGGTGCAGTCTGGCTTCCGTGTATCGCATGGCCGCCGGCCCGTCGCCGTCCTGGCTTCCAAAATTTCCCTGCTTGTCGATGAGCATATATCGGATACTCCATTCCTGCGCCATCCTAACCATGGTATGATAGATGGCCGCATCCCCATGGGGATGATATTTACCCATTACTTCTCCCACAATACGGGCTGATTTTTTAAAGGGCTTGTTGCTGTTGCTGCCCAATTCATTCATCCCAAACAGGATTCTGCGGTGAACAGGTTTTAAGCCATCCCGTACGTCGGGAAGGGCCCTGCTCACGATGACCGACATAGAGTAATCTATGTAAGCCATTTTCATTTGTTCTTCGATGTTGATGGGAATGATGCGATTGTTGTCCTGCGTTTCCTCCGGTATGATGTTCTCTTCCATAATTTTTTTAAATCCTATAAAACCCAAGCTTTTATAAGGCCATCAAAGGTAATGAAATCAGGAGGGTTTCGACTGAAAAAACGGGAAAAAAGACCTGTTTTTTAGGCCTTATTCTAACCAGGCGCCTTTTACCCGGCTTCCCTCCACTTCCACATAAATATGCTCCTGCAGGGTGGTGGCAACAGACAGGCCGACATAATCGGGTTTGACGGGGAACGTGTTGTGGCTTCTTTCTACCAGGACTAGAGTCTGAATTTTTTTTGGATGGGTATCCAGGAAGGGTTTGATGGCATATAAGAGCGTTTTACCACTATTGGAAACATCATCGATGAGAATAATCACTTTGTTCTCACAGTCTGTCTGCCGGTTGAGCGAGACTTCCTGAGGATTTTTTTTATCCAAACTCACGGTGATGAGTTCAGTTTTTAATCCGGCAATTTCAACCAGCAAATTTTGGATGGTTTGTGCAATCACCGTTCCGCTTTCCCGGATACCGGCCAGGACAAAGCCGGTTTCCCCGAAATTATCTTCGAGAATCTCATAGGCCATTCGCTTCAATTTTTTAGCAGCAACCTCAGGACTGAGGATATAATTCTTCTCCATGCCCCAAGGTAAAGAAAATCACAAATTCTGCAAATCTGATATAACTTCAGTCATCAATTCCGATCATGTCGTCACGCATCTGTTTTGTCTTGCTTTCCGGGATTGCCATATGGCTTTTCAGCCGCAATGCCCTTCGTATCCGGAAAAATATCCTCCTGGGCAGGGACGAAGATTTCTCCGATCAGCCCCGGCGCCGGTGGCGCAATCTGCTGTTGTTGGCCTTCGGCCAGAAAAAGATGTTCCGCAATCCGCTGGTGGCCGTTTTGCATTTTTTCATCTATGCCGGATTTATCATCATCAATCTTGAAGTACTGGAAATATTTCTGGATGGGATTATGGGTACACACCGCCTTTTTGAAAGTCCAATGGGTAGCCTCTATCTTTTACTCATCAATGCCTTTGAGATACTGGCACTGGCCGTACTGTTTGCCTGTGTCATTTTTTTATGCAGGAGAAATATTCTTAAACTGCGCAGATTCATAAGCCATGACCTGGACGGCTGGCCAAGGTCCGATGCGAATTATATTCTGATCACCGAGATCGTCCTGATGGCCCTTTTTCTGACCCTGAATGCATCGGATACTTTACTGCAGCAAAGGCAATACGGACATTTTGCCTTGAATCCTACCGGGGATTTTCTCATTTCAAAATGGATACATCCCCTGCTCGACAGACTTTCAACTCCGCAGCTGGTGCTTTTGGAAAGGGCCAGTTGGTGGCTTCATATTACAGGAATCTTTGCCTTCCTTAACTATCTGCCATATTCCAAACATTTACATATCCTCCTGGCATTCCCCAACGCCTATTATGCGCGGTTGTGGCCGGAAGGAAAGATGCAGAATATGAAATCCGTACAGCAGGAAGTTTTATATGCCATGCAACCCGAACAGGCACCTGCGGACGCTGCTGCGCCCGCTAGATTTGGTGCCAAGGATGTCATGGATCTGAGCTGGCGAAACCTGCTGGATGCTTATGCCTGTACAGAATGTGGGCGTTGTACAGCCGCCTGCCCCGCAAATATTACGGGAAAAAAACTTTCTCCCCGAAAGATTATGATGGATACCCGCGACCGGTTGGAAGAAGTTGGAAGAAATGTCCGCGTCCACGGAGCGTTCCAAGACGACGGAAAATATTTACTCAAAGGATATATCAGCGTAGAGGAACTGCGGGCCTGCACCAGCTGCAATGCCTGTGTGGAGGAGTGTCCGGTGAGTATCAGTCCGCTGGAAATCATTTTGGAACTTAGACGCTCCCTGGTGATGGAGGATTCTGACGCTCCCGCAGAATGGAATACGATGTTTGGCAATGTGGAAAATAATTTTGCTCCCTGGAAATTCAGTCCGGAGGATCGAGATGCCTGGAAAAATGGTTAGGACCTTGCCATCCTGACCAGCTGAACGAGCGCAGCGACAACAAAAATAATTCCGACCAAGGTGTTGAGTGTCCGGTTACTGGTTTTCATTTGGGAGACCATCCAGTTTCCACCATACATATAAATCGCCAGACCGCCGACCGTGCCCAATCCTGACCCCAGGGTAAATAAATTGAAAGAATAGGGAGCTAGCCGCAACCAACCCATATTTAAAAAATAAGCAGACCAGATAAACCAGAATGGAATTTGAGCCGGATTTAATGCGCTCATGCCCATACCCAGGAAGAAACGATGGAGGCGGGTCCGGAGTATCAAGGTTTTTTGATCTTTTTTTTCCAACCTGCGGGCAGCAACAAAACTCAACACGCCCAACAATAGAAAAAATAGTACGGCAAGCCAGTTGAAAATATTAAATATAAACTGATGTCTGGTGATCCAGCGCATGCCCGCCAGAACGGCCCGCAGATAGATCATTTCCACCAGCGCTACCCCAATAGAATATTGCCAAGCACTTCGAAAATTTTCCTGTAAGGAAATCTGAGTGGCCGTCAAAGAGATGGTCCCCAGGGGCAATTGCCCAAGCAAACTGAGCGTCATTCCAAGTAAAAAGGGGAAAATATAAATCATAAGCGCTTTTGGGTTTACTCAAGCGGATTTTTTGTCCATGGCTGACAACCTTTTTGAATTGTATTCATCTGTTCTCAGCATCTTCACCCCTTCTGACCAAGACATATATGGATGACCTAGCCGGTGGTTGGCAACACTGATTTTATAAAGGATCAGCCAGTGGCGAATAATCTCTCTCCAGGCAAAAAAAATGGAATGGCGCGGATCATATATATGGGTGGGTTCGCTGCCCGCTCCGTTTACTTCCAATATATAAAATGATTTTCCAGCTTCCAGGAGCTCCCTGTTTTTATATCGGATGTCAAGACGACCAAAATAAAATCCAGGAATCTGCTTACAGACGCCATCCATCCATTTTTCCAGAGCGGAATGGACGGTTGCGCTGCTGTCCAGGAATAAAGCGCCCCGGGCATGATTTCCATAAGGGACAACCGTGAAAACTTCATTTGCTTCAACCACCTGGTCCAACAAATGGGGTTCATGCAACTGAATCTGGCTGAGCTGAAGGATCCCCCGGGGGTTGTCTTGCAGAAGTTGACGGATATTTTTAATTCCATCACCCACCACCTTTAGAAATTCTTTTTCCACCACGCCAGAAATTTTACCCTGGGCCTGATCGGGATAACGGTAGTAGAAAATGCCCATTTCCTTTTCATAGGGAATAAATTCCTGAATGTGAAAGTTCGTTTCAGCGGAGGCAGCATATTTTCTAACCGACATTTCATCGTCGAGTTTTTTGATACCCCTTCCTTTCCCACCCATATCGGGCTTGCCGATCAGGGGATACCGAAAATCTCCCGCCATCAATTGCTCCATAACGGACTGCGGTTTGCAGGTCTTATCAAAAAAAATAGTCCGAGGCTGCAGGTGGGCTGGCACCAGCTGAAAAATATCTTTTTTAGATTCACCAAGAAAACCGCCGTTGCGAATGGTGGGGTTCGCCGCCGAGAAGAAAAAAAAAGAACGGGCCCTCAGACAAAGGAAAATAAAAACAGGATAGATCGGAATATAGATCACCTGGAAACTCCAGTATTCCCAATGTAACAAACGGATCCAAAACGGCTTTTTTTTCCAGCCCGATCTTAAGATCATGCGGTTACAGAAATAGATTTTTTCAGGGGAAGAAAGGATTCCGCTGTCTCCCCGTTTCTTAGATCGATGTAGCGGAAGGACAGGGCTTCCTGGGACAGTCGGATGGAACTGATGCTGTTGGTGAATACCTGGTCATCCCGGTTCATCAGAACATTGTTGAATGGGTCTCCGTCTCCCCCGTGCTGGTGAAAATGAAGGATGTCCAGGGTTCCCGGATACCGGACGGCTTCCCGCCACTGGTTAAACCAGTTTTCCCTTTTTCTGATTGAGACGCTGTCATAGAGCGTAACGGAGGACCAAATTTGCGGTTTTTGAGGATTTAGAGATTCTATCCATTTCATTTCCCCATCCCACTTACCCGCATAGAGGTGATGATCTTGAAACAATATGGCGGTAAAAGGTTCTATTCCCACAAAATCCATCTCTTCAAAAGAATCTGCCGGAGAAGGACTGGAAATCAGATCAAGCAGCACCATACCCCGACTTTTTCGATAGGGTGGCTTAGGGGAATGGGGTTTAATCGCGCCATTCATCAGTATACCAATATGACCGGTTTCCTCGGCAGCTATCCAGGTTCCTCCCGCCAGGGGATCCCGGGGATATAATAACCTACGATGGTTTAATTCATAGACTGCCGGGAATTGGGCAATGGGTCTGCTGGAATGTTCATCCCGGCTGCAGGTAAAAAAATAGGCATTCCCCGAAGGAATAAAAGTTACTGTACACATTGCTTTCGAAACTTGAGGGTGGAGGCAGCGACGCCATAGGAATCCTCTACGTAAATTCCACCAATCTCCCGCAGACCCACACGGATAAGGGCCATATGGTGGATGGCATGTTCCAAATTATAGGCGATCTCCCTGTAGTAATTGGTATGGATTTCTTCGCTGCTGGTAGCAACCGTATCATAATAAACCAGGAGGATCAGGTGTTTGTTTTCTGGAAGAATCTGCCGGGAAATTTTCTGCAAAAGCTCCACTGCATAAGCCTTGTCGGTTTCAATCTGCCGGTTTCTTTCTCTTTTCTCATAATCCACCATACCCGTACGACAACCTTCCTCCAAGCATTGAAACATCTCTATGATATGTCGGACATGTTGTCCAATGGTATTTCCCGACAGTTGAACGCAAGGATAGTCATATTGAACCTCATTGAGCTGATCGAGTGAACGGCCCAGTTGTATGAAAACCCTCTCTACCGCTATTTGCAATTCCATGGTGTCGTTTGCTAAAAATAATATTTTTTTTCCTACTGGGCCACCACTATAATATCAACGGTCAGCTCATTGGAAAGGGTGCTGGATCCGCCGATATTGAAGTCCCTCCGGTTCATTTTAAAAGATCCGGAAAACCGATATCCGTTGCCCGTTTTTTCCGCCTTGAAAGGCAGGCTGATGGGTTTACTGATATCCTTTATGGTCAAGGTACCCGCGGCCTCGTAGTTACCCTGTTTGTCCATAGACCGAACCGAATTTGAAACAAAACGGATCTGCGGATATTTTTTTACATCAAAATAGTCTTCTTCCCGCAAGTGTTCATCGCGTGATTCATTGTCCGTATTGATTGATGCGGTTTGAATGGTGACCTGAAAAGATGCTTTGGAAAGATCGTCGGGATTGAACTGAATGTCCCCTTGAGGTGGCGCCAAGGTACCTCCCGTTTTAAATCCGAAATTATGGATACTGAAAACGATACTGGATCCCGGGACTTGGGGATGCATCTGTGCAGCAGCCATTGGAATCCATGAGAAAAAATAAAATAAAAGCCAGCTGAAGTGCGAAATATGTTTCCTATGTAATATCATGGTTGTATTCAATTATTTCCTTCTCAGCTGGCTTGCCAGCTGACTTCTGTATGCTAAGATCAGCAGAGCACAACACAAAAAAGTGATGACGGCATAAGAAAACAACAGGGCGTCCCCGTCAAAATAAATACCCAGTTTTGTCAGGTGAAAATATAGAGCACCCGTCATCAAGATCAGTCCCAGTATGGCACCATAATGGGTAAGCCGGGGAATGACTAGCAGGATAGCCGCAATCAATTCCAATACACCGGTACCGATACGACCATAGGGTTCCATACCAATTTCTGTAAATAATTTGACCGATTCGGGTTGTGCAGTGAATTTAAAGTATAAGGTTTGAAGCAGGATGATGGCTGGAACCAGCCGTAGGATCCAAATCGTTACGTTTCGGATATTTATGTTTCGGATATTCATATGTTTGTTATTAATCAGGGGTGTATAATTTTTAACCAGTTTGCATCTGCCTGTGCCTGAAGTTTCGGTTCATCCCGGTTCCACGATTTTAGGGTATTGTTGAAAAACTTATTATAAAATAAATATAGTTTTCCATTGATGATTTTAAATGTTTCTGGATCCACTTCTACCCTTGTACCATCATGGCCCATGGCATAGGCACACCAACCACCATACTGAGGCAGGTACTTCACAGGGGCGAGTCGGAAAATATCCCGGTCGGAGGCTGAAGCAAAATAATAGGTGATTCCATCATAAAAATATGAAAATTCCTTCCGGCCTTTTACAGCTTTGCCCACGTTAAAATAACCCACCGGATCAAAGCCATTCAAGCCAACCCCATCCTCCAGGTTAAATAGTTTGGCACCTGTCTGTGAATAGCCGAAAGAGGTCAAAATCAAAAGACAAAACGTTATCCAGTTTTTTTTCATGGTCTTAATAATGATCAAAACTATTGGTGACCAGAATTAAACATTGTCATTTAATTGACATTGACTTTGTTTTTTAGGTTTTTAACATTCAGAAAGCAAATTTGCTGTCGGTTATAGGACAAAATTCCCTCGGCTTCCAGTTCGTTGATCATGGTCGTGACCGTCTGACGGCTGGAGCCGATCAGGTTGGCAATGTCCTCATGTTTGAGGTAATTGGGAATGCAAAAGCCTTCCGGCATGGTTTCTCCCAGCCTATTTTCCACCAGTTGCCATAAAAAATGAATCAGCCTGGTCTTGACATCTTTGTTCAACAGGTTCAGTAAGCGATTTTCGATGGTTCTGAGTTTGGCCCCTACCTGCTTACTATAACGAAGGGCTAGGTCGGGTCTTTTTTTCAGCAACTTTTCAAAATCTTCAATGTAAAATGCACAAAGGCTTACATCTTGTTTGTAGGCTTGGGCAAATTCTCCATGCAGATTCGTTTTTTCCAGGGTAAACTGTCCGAACAACTCGCCTTTTTGGATGATTTCCATTACTTTTTCATTTCCGTCCTGATCAATATGACCAATCCGGATATAGCCCTCCTTGACGAAATAAATTTTGTTGTGGTGAAAGGCCTCAAAATAAATGTATTCTCCTTTCGGTACTTCCATAAAATGATGTTCAATATGGAGGGCGTCATAGTCTTCTTCCGAGAGGTTACACCACAGATCGTAGTTGCGGATTAAAAGCATTTTGTCATCAGCGGGCATAAGGAGTATTATCCTTTAAAATTACCGAATCGGTGCTTAACTGGCGCGCCAATTTTGCATTAGATTTACAGGATAAAAAAAACCGCATGGTCGCACCTGTCATGTCAGACCTGGTCAGCCGGGGAGAGTCCCCTGAAATTTTATTTTGGGTCGGATGCTCGGGTAGTTATGATCAGCGGGCCCAAAAAATTACCCGCGCCTTTTCTACGATTCTCAATCACATCGGTGTCGGATGGGCTATTTTGGGGAAAGAAGAGATGTGTACAGGCGATCCGGCCAGGCGGGCTGGCAATGAATTCATTTTTCAAATGATGGCCTATCAGAATATCCAGACCCTGAACCGTTATCAGATCAAAAAAATAGTGACTGCCTGCCCGCACTGTTTCAATATCCTCAAAAATGAATATCCAGAACTCGGTGGACATTTTGAGGTCGTCCATCACAGTGTTTTTCTTCAGCAGCTGATCGATGCAGGTAAGATTCGGCTAAAAGAAGGAGGATCTTTTCAGGGTAAAAAAATAGCTTACCACGACAGTTGTTACCTGGGCCGGGCAAACGGTATTTATGAAGCCCCCCGCCGGGTTTTAGAAGCCCTGGATGCAGAACTGGTGGAAATGAAACGCTGCAAAAGCAAAGGTCTTTGTTGTGGTGCCGGAGGCGGCCAGATGTTCAAAGAGGAAGAAAAAGGAACCAACCGGATAAATTTTGAAAGGACCCATGAAGCCTTGCAGACTGGCGCAGCCCTGATTGCTTCTGCCTGCCCATTTTGCAATACCATGTTAACCGATGGCATCAAACATGAGGAAAAGGAAGGCACCGTTCAAGTGCTCGATATTGCAGAAATGATTGCTTCTGAACTTTCGCTCTGACCAGTTCCTTTTTGCTGGATTTGTAAGGTGGCATAAGATCTCCGTTTTAGCGGTCTCTCCCAGATTTTGTAAGCTCCTCAGGGGTACCGGGTCCTGCATTAAACAAGAGGTCCAGAATGGAGAGGTTGGGAAAAAAACCGGTTCTTTCCTCAAAGACCTGCCGGTATCTCAGACTATCAAATTCTTTATAATTTTTTGGCAGCAACCGGTTTCGCTGATCTTCAAAATTTTCATCCTGAAATGGAACCGGTCCCTCGGTCAGATGCCACTGTATTTTCCAGGCCAGTTTTTCCTTTATCCAATTGAGGCAAACCAGATTCCAGTCCGTTAGTTTTTCAACCGGTTTCTGGTAAATCTGCGACAATTCATCTACGTAGTATTCGAAAAACGGCGAGCGGCTATAGGCTGAACAAAGCGACTTTAAATGGCGACCCTGCCAGTTTTCAGCGTTCGATATCAATACATCTTTCATCTGCAATCGCTGGTTCCTTCCTTCCTGCAAAGGAACCGATAAAGAGATGATTCCTTGCGCTCCGGCGATCATACAGCGGTTGCGAAAACTCATTTTTCTATAAGGTTCATATATATCTAAATATATATATGATTCCTCAAATAAAGCGGATACAAAATCAACCGGTGGAAAGTATTGTAATTCAGAGATGATCATGGCAGATTGTGCAGGAAGGCGAATTTACGAATAATTTTACTCAATCATATTAAAACTTAAGGAGAGTTCATGGATATTAATTGCAAATAATAGTATCTATTTATATATAGATGAATTGATTACGATTATAATTCAAGCTAATTATATTGGGCTCAATTGAATAGTATATAAGCCTGCGTGAAACATAGTTTTTCTAATATAATTAGCAATGATTTTTGGCAAATAAAACCCGCTCCTGCTGGTGAGGTTGGCAGAAAAATGCTGGTTTGTTTTCTCGGTGGAATGCCTGACTGGGGGAAACCAGACAAAGAGAAGTTCTTCAGAAAATTTTTAAGGACCGCTCCTAGCCCTCCTTGGTGATCAAGAAACAATATCGGGCGAGCTTGCCTTGGAAATCAAAAGGCGTGGTAGCGCGGGTAATATCTTTTAGGATGCAGTTTTTTAACTGATCGGTTTGAATTTGAAAGCGGGAGAAATTGGTGCTAAAATAAAGCAGGGCCCCTGGTTTCATACCGGCTAAAACCTGGTTGATCAGGGTCGGGTGATCGACCTGAATATCCAGAAAATCCTCCATCCTCTTACTGTTGCTGAAAGTCGGTGGATCCATGATGACCAGATCGTAATACGTTTCCGGAATAGTCTGAAGCCATTGTTTTACGTCTTCGTGGAGGTAAATATGTTTATCAGGATCAAATAGGCCGTTCAATTCCATATTTTCCCGGGCCCATTTGAGATAGGTTTTCGATAAATCAACCGATACAATTTCTGCGGCCCGGCCCTGGGCAGCATATACAGAGAATGAACCCGTATAACAAAATAAATTCAAGACTCTTTTGCCTTCGGACTGATCCCTTACCATGGAGCGGGTAATGCGGTGATCCAGAAAAAGTCCCGTATCCAGGTAGTCGGTCAGATTTATTTTGAAACGCAGACCCTGTTCCTGCACCTCCAAAAACTGTTGTTCATCGTCTAGTTTCTGGTATTGGTCCTGGCGGTTGGATTTCCGTTGGCGGGTTCGCACTACGATTCGGGAAGCCGGCATACCCGTAATTTCTCCAATCATCGCCTTACAGGCTTCCAGCCACTGCATATGCTCCGTCTCCTCCATTTGATGGTTGCGCCGGTATTCGGCAACATAAAGCCAGTCTTCATATTTTTCGATGCAAAGGGGAAATTCCGGCAGATCATGGTCATAGATCCGGTAGCAGGTTATATCCTGTCTTTTTGCTGATTTACTTAAGTGCCGGAAGACCTTTGTAAGCCGGTTGCGGAACATGGTTGCCTTTTCGGGGGAAATCATGAAAGGCAAGGTAAGAAGATTGTAATGAGCCTAGAAGTCGCGTTGAATCCATTGATTCAGGGCCGCTCCCGTCCAGGTTCCGGGAACAATGATGCGGCGGATACAATAGAGTGGATCCGCTTTGTCTGGTTTTTCATTCAACTGAAAGGCAGCCACAAAACCCCTTTTTTTAAGTTCAGGAAAGGCGGCTGTATTCCATAAACCGAAGGGATAAGCGAAGTAGCGAATATTTTTGCCCGTGATTTGTTCAAGGGTCTTAGTCGGCTTATCGAGCTGTGTGATCCAGTCGTTGCCTTCGTATTTCTTTACATTGTGGTGATCCCAGGTATGGGAACCGATGGCATTGCCTTCATCGGAAAGCATACGGACCTGTTCGCGGCTCATATAGTGCGGTCTTCCCAGCGATACGGTCATGATAAAGAACATGCCTTTAAAGCCATATTTTTTCATTTCCGGATAACCTACGGTATACTGATCCAGATCGGTGTCGTCAAATGTCAACAGGATGGGCTTTACAGGCAATTTGGCGCCCGAAACCAGGTAGGCATAGAGCTGGTCTGGTGAAATGGTATGGTAACCGCTATCAGCCAGCATACGCATCTGGGCGGCAAAAGCAGCTGGCGGAACAATATAGGTTTTGGAAGTCTTGGAATCGGTAGGTTTCCAGTCCCGGATCTGGTGATAACAAAGAATGGGGACCTGTTTTTTAGAAAGGATGACCGAAGCACTGGGTATGGCCGTAGTTGGTGGGTCCACCCGAGGCGGTTCAAATTCTTCCGCAGCCTTTGCAAGGGATTTCTCTCCGGTAAAAGCCACAGAAGCCGGTTGCATGAGATCGGAAGATGCACTGGTATCCGGGAAGGACTGGCAGGACATCATGAACAAAAGCAGGCAGCCGCTGAGGAGTTTCATAAAGTATCGGATTTCAGATTAAATAACGCTTTTACCCCATTCATTTATTGCGTGGGGTCTTAATACCTTTCATGTAAATTGCAGAAGTCTAATTTTAAAACTTTTTCCATGCGTTGGAATTTATTTTTGCTGCTTTCGCTCCTCTCCTTTTCGTGTTTTTCCCAAAGTCCTTATCTTTTCATTGGTACATATACGAATGGTGCAAGTAAGGGTATCTATGTATATCGGTTTAACACCTCTACCGGTCAGGGAACGGAAGTCAGCACGATGAGGGCCGTCAATCCTTCCTACCTCTGTGTTTCCCCCGATGGCAAACATGTTTACGCCGCCAGTGAGAATGAAACGGGCGGTTCGGTTCTCTCTTATGCATTCGAATCGGTTACAGGACAATTGTCGTTTTTAAATAGTCAGTCCAGTCACGGTACCTGTACCTGTTATATCGCAGAAGACCATTCCAGCCGGTGGATATTTGTCGCCAATTATTGCTCAGGCAGCCTGGCTGCCTTCCCGGTAAATTCAGATGGCTCGGTGGCACCTGCTAGCCAAATCATCCAACAGTTTGGAAAAGGACCCGATACCGCCAGACAGGAATCCTCCCATGTGCATTCCACCATTTTTTCTCCCAATGAAAAATTCTTACTCGCGGCCAATCTGGGTACCGACCAGGAACACGAGTATAAATTCAACGCTTCCGAAAATATTCCGCTGACGGAGCCATACGATTCTTCCGTCTTTTTAAAACCGGGCACCGGTCCGCGGCATATCGCCTTTCACCCAACCAAATCAGATGTATACATTCTGGGCGAACTCAGCGGCACTGTGGATGCCTACCATTTTGATTCCCTTTCCGGAAAATTCAGTCACTTCCAGCGCATCCGAACCACTGCGGAATCTTTCAGCGGAGTTCCGGGAAGTGCTGACATCCACATCCGGGCAGATGGAAAATTCTTATATGCCAGTAACCGCGGGACTTCCAATACCCTGGCTGTTTTTGAAATTCGAAAGGACGGGCGACTGGAAATGAAACAAACCATATCGGTGAATGGAAAACATCCTCGCAATTTTGTGATTGATCCAACCAACCATTTTCTGCTGGTTGCCAACCGCGATTCGGACAATATTGTTGTCTTTTCCATCGACCAGGCGACCGGTTTATTAAAAGCGACCGGTACTGAAATCACCATTCCCAATCCCGTGTGTTTGAAGTTTCTGGCCAACTAAATAATCGATAAAGACCAAGGATTTTTTGTACCCTTTGACGGGGCCGCAGGTTTTGAGCGTACTTTCAGACTCGTAAAAAAGAGGAATTATGTGGTGGATCTATGCGTTGCTTTCTGCTTTTTTTGCTTCATTGACTGCCATCTTTGCAAAAATCGGCGTGACGGGGGTGAGTTCGAATCTGGCGACAGCCATCCGCACCATCATCATATTACTCATTGCCTGGGGCATCGTTTTTTTCCGGGGAGAATATAGATCAATGGGCAGTCTTTCCAAACACAGTCTTTTGTTCCTCATTTTTTCGGGAGCGGCTACCGGGCTTTCCTGGATTTTTTATTTTAAAGCCCTGCAAATCGGAAAGGTTTCCCAAGTCGCTCCCGTAGATAAACTGAGTGTGGCTTTGACCATTGTTCTCTCTGTCGTTTTTTTGGGAGAGGCGTTAAACTGGAAAACTGCGATCGGTGCTTTGCTGATTATCGGGGGTACCCTCGTAATTATTTTATAAAAAATTGTACGAACAGCTAGATAAGAAAGCCCTTCGATCGCTCATTTGGTTTTTCTCAATTCTTTAAAAAAATCGAGAATTTCTTCCCAGTTATTCATCCGGCGATGATGATTGACCAAAATATTGTGTGCGGCATGGAACATCAAGGGAGTTCCCGAAAAATTATCCAGGTTTTTTAAATGATCGTCAATCAGGTAATCGGTTTTGATGATGCTCTTATCCCCGCAAAAAACAATATTCCGCCAGGAGATAAATGGAAAATGTTCTTCCAGCCATTGTTTCTTTTCATAAAGGGAAAGCGGAAACTCCATGGCTGCTGAAACAATATACACATCAAAATCTTCCATCAGCGATTTGACCGCAGCAACCGAGCCTTGAATAAGCGGAAGGGTTCTGAAAAATCCGGGTGTCCGGACATAACGCTGAACTGCGGTCTTATCAGGGAAAGCCTGACTTTCAGGGACACCCAACATTATTTTCCGGTCCACCCTTTCTCCTGATTCCTTTTCATAATACTGAATAAAATGGGTCTCCGTGTCTGCAATAACGCCATCCATATCGACCGCGATGGATAGGCGGTGTGAAGCTTTCTCATCCATAATCAAAGATATCTTTCCCTTAGTATATTGAGGTGGTGTTTGTGGTGACCGTAAATCAGATTTACGATAAAGCGAACCGTAAGCGGATAATTGTTCGCCAGTCCTTTTCTGTCCAGGGCTTCATCAGAAAGAGATTCTACAAAAGCAATACTGGACTCTCTTACTAGTGAAAACTCCCGCATGATGTCTTCTTTTTCCCGTTCATTTGCCCGCGCGTGTTGCGCAAAGACCGATTCTTCAAATCCGGGAAGGGGTGTTTCGTCTCCTCTGGAAAATCGAAGGGCCCGGTAAACGAATATTCTTTCTGTGTCCGCCATATGTACCAGCATATCTTTTATGGTCCACTTACCGGAAGCGTAGGAATGGGTCATTTTTTCTGCGGAAAGTGGATGGATGATTTCTTCTGTTTCGGAAAATATATCTTCCAGGTGAATCAGCAGATTTCCGTCATCGGGAACCAGTTTTATATATCGTTGCATGTAGTCGGGCGCTCCAGATTCGGTTGGCTTATATATTTTTTTCACAATCAAGGATTCAGGCTGCAAATTTAAGAAACTCCCCATCGATCGCCCCAGGCAATTTTCCAGGCGCTAAAGGAGGATGATTATTTGAAAAAATAGTCTACTAATTTTGTAGACTAATATAATTGGCTTATCATTGCACCGGATTCGGTCATGTAGCCGAGCGGTTAGGCATGGGTCTGCAAAACCTTTTACGGCGGTTCGATTCCGCCCATGACCTCTGCAGTCTACGTTAATTAGCAGTCGTAAAGGGGCGTATTTTTATACGCCCCAATTTTATTTTCAGTATAACAGTTTATTTTGCCCCTATCTTTAATGACATCTTTATTTTGCGGGGATTTATGAGAGGATATCTATTCGCAATCTGCTTTTTATTTTCAGCAAGCGCCCTTACGCAACCTTTGACGCCTACTGCAATCGATAGCCTGGCAGAAAGAGCTATGAAATCCTTTCGTGTCCCGGGAATGGCTATAGCCGTTATCAAAGATGGACAGATGGTCCGCTTGAAGGGATACGGTCTACGTTCACTGCGCACGGGTCTTCCCGTAGACGAGAACACCCTATTTGGTATCGCCTCCAATTCCAAAGCTTTTACAGCCGTAGCACTCGGCATCCTGGTGGATGAAAAAAAAATAACCTGGGATGACCCGGTTCGCAAATGGATACCGGAATTCAAACTCTACAATCCTTACGTGACCGATGCCTTTACCATCCGGGACCTGCTCACCCATCGCAGCGGGCTCGGGCTGGGTGCTGGTGATCTCATGTTGTTTCCTGATTCGAACAATTTCGAAACAAGGGATATCATATACAATCTCCGTTTTCTCAAACAGGTTTCCGGTTTCCGCACAAAATATGATTATGACAACAACATGTATATCGTCGCCGGCGAAGTCATCAAGCGCGTGAGCGGCATGTCCTGGGAGGACTTTGTGCAGACCCGGATACTCCAAGCCATCGGAATGTGCCACAGTGCCCCCGCCTATGATCTGCTCAAAGACAAATCCGATGTGATCGATGCCCATGTGGAGGTGGATGGAACCGTTGAGGTGGTTCCCCGGCACGTTTCCAAAGCAGACCGGTCAGCAGGCGGCATTTATGCCAGCATTGCGGACTTGAGTAAATGGGTAGCCCTGTTTTTAAACGACGGAAAATTTGGACCGGATTCAGCCCGAATTTTTAGCCAAGGAGTTCAACAAGAAATCTGGTCTCCCCAAACCATCATCCGGGTAGAGGATCCGGGATTTTACCGTATTCATTTCAGGGCATATGGTCTGGGTTTTAATCTGGAAGATGTCTGGGGCTATAAACAAGTGGATCACTCCGGTTTCCTGGAAGGGATGGTAACAAAAATAACCATGATTCCCGAACTCAACCTGGGGATCATCGTACTTACCAATCAGGAGTCAGAGGAAATCTTGAATGCAGTGACCAACCAGATCAAAGACGGATACCTCGGAACTGCCTATCGCGACTGGACCGGGCAACTATTGACGGAGCGAATGCAGGCCAATGCATCGGATAAATTTTTTACAGATTCCATCTGGAAGCAAATCAACCAGGTACTTGTTCATCCCTTGCCAATGGATTTTAACCCGTATTTAGGCCAATACTCCGATCCCTGGTTCGGAGAAGTCACCGTTAGCAATAAGAACGGAAAATATTGGTTTGATGCCAAACGGTCTCCCAAGCTCTCGGGAGAATTGCTTTTCTATAAACCGGACGTTTTTGTGGTCAAGTGGACCAATCGCAGCATCCAAGCAGATGCTTTTGTCGTTTTTCATAGCGACAACAAAGGCCAGGTAAACGCCATGACCATGAAAGCGGTTTCACCCCTGACTGACTTCAGCTATGATTTCCAGGATTTAAATTTTAGCAAAATTAAATCGACTCCAAAAAATAACTAGAAATTTGGGTGCTTCGCCCCGTTTGACGTCAGATTCATTTTAGGGCATTACGAACTCATCTTTTAATCGTTCATACAATCGCTGAAATTTTTTAAACCCGTTGGCATAAACAGGATGAACGGCTGGGTCCGGATAAAATGTTTTTCGTGCCTCGGTCGGCTTGGTCGCAGGAACTCCCAGCACATTCATCCCGTACTTGGCGGCACCCCAGGCCGAATTTTCAACCGTATCACCCGTCAATACCGGCAGATTGAAAACGTCGGATACAATTTGTAACCACCATTCATTTCGGGCAAAACCACCGGTAGCAAAAATATTTTGGATGGAAGCTTTTTCAAAAAGCGGCTGACTGATTGCATATAAACAATATACCACCCCCTCCATGGCGGCTCTTACCATTGCGGCCTCTCCATGGTTGATCGTCAGTCCGAATAAAACTCCTTTGGCATCCGCATTCCATACTGGTGATCTTTCACCCATCAGATAGGGAAGAAAAATCAATCCGTCGGATCCCGGTCGTACGGTGGATGCCTGTTCTAAAAAATGCGCGACATCCTGTTTTGACCGGATAAAAGTTTCTTGCAGCCATTGCATCACTATGCCACCATTGTTGCTGGCACCCCCCAGCAGCCACTGATCTTTTCTGATATAATAACAAAACGTACGCATTTTTTCATCCAGCTGAGGCTGGTCAGAAATTATCCGCGCGGCACTGCTCGTGCCTACCGTTACTACGAGTGAGCCGGATTCTTCGGTGGAACCCAGATTGGCCATAGCGCCGTCACTGGCACCGATGATAAAAGGGACTGTTTTTAAACTGGGAAACCGACCGGGAGCATAAAAAGTTTTATCTGTGGAGACGATTTCCGCAAGCCGGTCTTCTGACAATTCACTTATTTGCAGAATCCAGGGATCCCATCGCCTGGTTTGCATATTCATCCATCCGGTGGCTGCAGCCATCGATGAATCCATGACATAGACGCCGAATAATTTGTAGAAAATATATTCTTTTATGCCAATGAATTTAAAGGCCCGCCCAAAAAGATCGGGTTGATTTTCTTTAATCCATTGCAATTTGCAAAATGGAGACATAGCATGAACGGGCAGGCCGGTATGTTGATAGAGCTCCTGCGCCTTTTTTTCCGCATGAAACCGGGCGGCTATGTGGGTTGCCCGGTTATCGGCCCAAATAATGGAAGGAGAAATCGCTTGACCCGCCGAGTCCACCGCGATCAGGCTGTGCATGGCTGAGCTGAAGCAACACAAACCAGGAATGTCCGGCAACAAGTCCTGCAGAATATTTTCCACAGTTTGAAAAACTGCCTGGGCGATCTGGTCGGGATCCTGTTCGCTCCAGTCCGGATGAGGATGGTTGATCGGATAAGACGCAGTTTGTTCCCGGATAGTTTTACCGTCTCTGGAAAAAGCAATAGATTTTACTGAGGTCGTGCCAATATCAATTCCGAGAAAATATTCCATAAGACCCTTAAGGTCCAAATATAATTACTTAAAGGACTGCTAATTCAGCATATGGGAATAGAACTCAAAATGAAGTCCGACTACGGGGGGAACCGTAGGCTGTGGGTCTGTCACCGGTGGGATCGGAGAGGGTTCGGTAGGCGGCCATTCTGGTGCAGGTTTTGGACTGCTGCCCTGGGCGGAGGCCATGTGAAAAACGAAAAAAGAAATCGCATTGGCAGTCATCGTACTATCTTTAATAAGATATTTACATACTTCATGCCATGCTTTTTAAAAGGAGCAAAAAATCCCCCCATCGATGGAATTTAAGAATAAGACGGTTCTGATTACCGGCGCCAGCCGTGGAATTGGCAAAGCCATAGCACTCAGACTGGGTGCTGCAGGGGCCAATATCGTGATTGCGGCGAAATCCACCACTGAGGACGAGCGCCTGGGGGGAACCATCTTCTCAACCGCGGCGGAAGTGGAGGCAGCCGGAGGCCGGGCACTCGCCCTGTATTGCGATATCCGGGATGAGAAATTGATTCAGGAGGTTATGGAAAAAACCGAATCTGCATTCGGAGGCCTGGACGTCGTGATCAACAATGCTTCCGCCATTAGCCTCTCCGGTACTGAAAAAACAGAACCCAAACGTTTCGACCTGATGTTTGATATCAATGTCCGGGGAACTTTCCTGGTTACCAAATATGCCTATCCCCTTCTGAAGAAATCCGCCAATGCACATATACTGACCTTATCTCCCCCTTTGAATTTCGACATGAAATGGTTTAAACCCCATGTCGCCTATACGCTCAGCAAATACAATATGAGTTTGCTTTCGGCAGCCTGGGCGGAAGAATTCAGAAAGGACGGCATCGCTTCCAACAGCCTTTGGCCCGCCACCTTGATCGCCACGGCGGCGGTGAAAAATTTATTGGGAGGTGAGAAACTATTTCAGGTCAGCCGAAAACCAGACATCATTGCGGATGCTGTTTTTTACATTGTAAAAAAAGATGCCAAATCTTTTACTGGAAATCACCTTATTGACGAAGATTTTCTCCGAGCTGAAGGTATTTCAGATTTGACGGCCTATTCCATCAACCCAGGCGGGCCCTTACAAGCTGACCTTTTCCTTTAGCCTTTGTTTCGTGTTTGGTAAATATGCGGTGCGTGATCGGACTGGATAAAATGATGGAGGTAGTGGTCTCCCCGTATTCCGTCATTCGGGCCAGCAGCTCCTGCAAATGACCTGAATTTTCTACCACTACTTTCAGGTACACACAATGATTACCCGTTACCCGGTGGCATTCCAAGACTTCATCGAGTTTGCCTACATAATTTAAAAAAGGAATCAGCTTCCCAGAACTGGCCGTCACGGCAATAAGCGCCTTCAATGCATATCCAGTCTTTTCATAATCCACTTCAATGCGATATCCTTGGATGATACCGGCTTCTTCCAGTTTGCTCATGCGTTCGGCTACAGCGGGCGCTGAAAGATTTACTTCTCTGCCAATGTCTGCGAAGGAGGACCTGGCATTTTCTTGCAGGCAGGCCAGTATTGCCCAGCTGGTTTTGTCTAACTCCATATGAAAGTATTTTTAATGAACTGCCTTGTTTTCGAAGGCAAATTATGAAATAAACCTTTGTTTCGAAAGCAAATTTAAATAAATATCTTTTTAACTTTGGTATGTGTTTGAGAGAAAAAAGATTAAAGCAAGCAAAACCATGAACTTATCCGATACAAAAAACCCCCGTTCCATTTCCGTTATCCTGGCTTTTTTGACCGTCTACATCGTTTGGGGTTCTACTTATTTTTTCATAAGCCGGGCGCTGCATGGATTTCCCCCCTTCCTGCTGGGAGGGATTCGTTTTGTAATTGCCGGATTGCTGATGATGCTCTGGTCTGTCTGGAAAAAAGAGCATATACTGGATTGGCCCACGATAAAACTTGCCGCCATCAGTGGGTTTTTAATTTTGTTTATCGGCAACGGCGTGGTGATTTTTGTTGAGCAGTATGTCGGAAGTGCCTGGGTGGCGATCATCATTTCTGCGGCGCCGCTCTGGTATGTGGTATATGACAAGCCCCACTGGAAAGAAAACTTTTCTAGCCGGTCCATTGTTACGGGATTGTTGCTCGGACTGGTCGGCATATTTTTATTGTTTCTTCCCAATATTTCTTCTTCTTATAAAACAGACCGCAATCCTTATGAAAAACTGGCGCTCTTTGCCCTGATCATTGGATCCATGTCCTGGGTAGTCGGCTCTTTGTATGCAAAATATAACAAGACCCCTGCCCCGGCCAATGTCAACAGCAGCTGGCAATTGTTTTTTGCGGGATTGTATTTTTTTATCGGGGCGGGACTTACGGGTGAATACAAGACTTTTCAATTCAGGTCTGTTCCGGCCGATGCGTGGTTTGCCCTGGCTTACCTGGTGATATTTGGCTCCATCCTAGCCTATAGTTGTTTTGTATGGTTGATGGAGGTCCGTTCTCCCGCACAGGTGAGCACCTACGCTTATGTAAACCCCGTGGTGGCCGTTTTGCTGGGCGTTTTCCTGGCCTCCGAACGGATCAACAGCCTGCAGATTTCAGGATTGCTCGTCATCCTCATCAGCGTATTGCTGATTAATTTGAATAAATACCTGAAAAAGCCTGGACTGGCTTCGACCTAATTGGAAAATAAAGCCTTCTCCCCTAAAACCGGATTCGAAGAGTGGGATCCGGAACCCCGATCGTTTGGACTTTAACTCCAAGACTCAAAGCGGAAATGAGAAAGAAGTCGCAGTTATCAGCCTTCTCGTATTCTACGCGGTTTCGCCCGTCAGGGAATATCTTTTGCATCTTTATACCCGAATGAACCGTTTGTTCTAATTTTAGTGGACAGTTATCAGTATGACCTATCAACAAATCATTGAATTGCTGGGTAAGGAAAATGAAACGCTCTTCACCCACACCTGCGAAAAAATTCCAAAAGCGTCTCTTCATCTGCCTTCCCCTGATTTTATTGATACCGTATATGCCTCGTCCAACCGAAATCTGCAAACGCTCAGAAGCCTGCATCAGTTATTCCATACCGGAAGACTTTCAGGTACCGGGTATCTTTCCATCCTTCCGGTTGATCAGGGTGTGGAACACAGTGCGGGTGCTTCTTTCGCGAAAAATCCACAGTACTTCGATCCCGAAAATATTGTACGGCTTGCTTTGGAGGGTGGTTGCAACGCAGTAGCCAGCACCTTTGGCGTCCTGGGTATGGTCGCCCGCAAATACGCACATCGCATACCCTTCCTCGTTAAACTCAATCACAACGAACTCTTGACCTATCCGGACAAATACGATCAGATTTTTTTTGGAACCGTACGCGACGCCTGGAATATGGGTGCCGCCGCGGTGGGTTGTACAATCTATTTTGGTTCTGCCGAATCTGACCGGCAGATCACTGAAGTGGCCAAAGCCTTTGACGAAGCCCATGCACTCGGCATGGCTACCGTACTGTGGTGTTATCTGCGCAATAACGCTTTTGTTAAAGATGGAAAAGATTATCATGTGGCTGCCGACCTGACCGGTCAGGCAAACCATCTGGGAGTCACCATCCAGGCGGATATCATCAAGCAAAAATTACCCGAACTCAATGGCGGCTATAAAGCCTTGAATATGGGAAGCAGTCACTACGGCAAACTGGATGAAAAGATGTACACGGATCTTTCTACCGATCATCCGGTTGATCTGTGCCGTTATCAAGTACTCAACGGATACTGCGGAAGAGCCGGGCTCATCAACTCCGGCGGTGCTTCCGAGGGAGAAAAAGATTTGATGGAAGCCCTCAGAACCGCCGTCATCAATAAACGTGCAGGCGGCAGTGGCATGATATCGGGCAGAAAAGCCTTTCAACGATCTTTCAAAGAGGGCGTACAACTATTAAACAGCATACAGGATGTCTACCTGGAAAAAATGATCACGGTTGCATGAAAAAATCAAAGCCAGATCCCACGACTATATTTACAGATATTGGAGGTGTATTGCTGACGAATGGATGGGACCGGGAAGGCAGAAAAAAAGCCATTCGTCACTTCAGACTGGATCCGGAAGAAACAGAGGAAAGACATCACCTTACTTTTGATACGTATGAATCGGGAAAGATATCCCTGAGCGAATACCTGAAAAGATTGGTTTTTTACACCAAAAGGAATTTTACCGAGGAAGAATTCCGCCACTTCATGTTCGATCAGTCTAAGCCTTTTCCCGAAATGCTGGCTCTCATACGGGGGATAAAAGAAAAATACGGAATCAAAATCGCCGTGGTCAGCAACGAAGGCCGGGAACTCAATGATCACCGGATCCGGAAATTTAAACTGGGCGAATTTGTTGATTTTTTTATCAGCTCCTGTTTTGTGCACTACCGAAAACCCGATGCCGATATTTTTAAAGTGGCGCTGGACATTGCCCAGGTACCGGCTGAAAAAGTGATTTACCTCGAAGACCGCCCACTCTTTGTTCAGGTGGCGGATACGCTCGGGATCCGCGGCATCCTGCACCTCGATTTCGAAACCACCCGTCTTGAACTGGCTAAGGTTGGGTGGGAAGTTTTTTAACCTCGGTAAGCGATACAATCAGTTCCACTTCCTTTTCACTGTAGGGCTTGCCATCGGGATGAAAAATTTCATGAAACCAGATTTTTGGATCGGCGCCGTCCGGCATGGGTGTATCCCAAGCATATTTGGTATTGGTCTTTCCGCTCACAAGTCCCCAGTTGATCGCCCCCACGTTTTCTTTTTTAAGCATGGGCATAATATTAAAAAACGTGCTGTTTCGAGGACGGGCCATGTACTCGGTACAGATCAGGGGTCGGTTATATTTTTTTAAACTGTCGATGGCTTCTTGGTGTTGTTTCTCCGGCTCATAGTTGTGGTAGGTAATGACGTCCGAATGACTGAGTTGAAAAGCGTTCAGTTCCACCAGGCCGCTGCTCCAAACGCCGGCGGACACCGGTTGGCTGGGACTTACGTCCCGGGACCATTGAAATACGTTTTCCAGCAATACCATACTCTTATTGCCATAGTTTGAATTTCCGGGTTCGTTGTACAGATCCCAGAGCAGGATCCGGTTGTCTGACTTAAATGCCCGCAGCACGTCTTTTACATATTTCTCCAAGACCGCCATCAGGCTTGGGTCATCGTAAAGCAATTTTCCTGGATCCCTCACCCATCCCGAATTGTGGACGCCTGTTCTGGGAGCCGGTTGTTTTCCCCCATGATAGGATTCATTCCAACAGTCGTCAAAGAAAACAAAAATAGTTTTGATGTTTTTTCGGTTGGCTATCGCCAAATACTGGTTCATCCGATTAATAAAACCCGGTTCATCCTCTTGCCAAGCCAGATGATGAAGAAAAACACGCATACAATTAAGGCCGATCGACTGGGCATATCCCAGTTCCCTGGAAATCGTTGCCGTATCGAAGGTCTCAGCCTGCCACATTTCCAATTGGTTGACTGCCGTACTGGGAATGAAATCACAACCCCGCAGCCAGCCTTGAGCCAGATACCATTGCTGGGCCCTGGTTTGCATCCATTGTTCGCCAGCTTGCTGAGCGGACAAGCGACCTAGCGCCATACACATTAGAAAAATAACTAGCTTTTTTTTCATAATCCTGATTTATTGCGAGGTTCAGCGGTTGATATCCCGGAAAAAAAATCAACGGCCCTGGTTTTCTTTTTTGAAAGTAAGATAACCTTTTCAGAAATATTTTAACCAGAAGCTTTCTATTTTCAGTTGCGGACGAACCACCTTGTATCGATGCCGACCGGTCTTGTATCAATTGCGAACAGCATCCACAAAATGAAGTCCGTGCAGCAATTTGTTCTTCAACCGTTTATAAAATGGTATGGTGTATGTCGCTACATTTGCCAAAACCAAAACGATGTTTAAGAACTACTGCATCACGGCTTTTCGCAATCTGGTAAGAAACAAAAGATTCGGCCTGATTAATATTGCAGGTCTTGCCATCGGCATCACTTCGTCCATCCTGATTTTTGTAGTAGTTCATTACGAGTTGAGTTATGATACCTTCCAGGTGGGGTATGACCGCATCTACCAGGTGGCAATGGAAAATAAATCACCCGACGGCACGACATATACCCCCGGAACACCCTATCCTACGTTGGATGTCCTGAAAACCAGGTTTCCCCAGATGATCACCGGCGTCTTGTGTTCCAATTACGGCAGCCAACTGGCGGTGGTCTCCTCCGATGGCACGCCGTCCAGAGAAAAAAAATTCATTGAAGACAATGGAGTTTTCTTCGCAGATGCAGACTTTTTCAAAGTATTCAAAACTGGATGGCTGGGGGGATCGCCCCTGGTGCTGGATCAACCCAATAAAATAGTGTTGTCCAAAAAAATGGCAGAAAAGTATTTTGGCGAATGGAAGAATGCCATGGGAAAATATATACGGTTGGACAACCTCACCACCCTGCAGGTCGCAGGGGTGATCCAGGATGCACCAGGGAATTCAGACTTTCAATTCAGAGCGGTTGCCTCTTATCTGGTATTTAAAAGCAATGTTTTTTATCCCTATTCCAAGGAATGGGGAAGTACCAGCAGCAATGAGCAACTCTATGCGCTTTTAGATTCCCATCAATCCCCTTCAGCGGTGAACGCCCTTCTGGCGAAGTTTAGTCTTGATCAGTTTGGTCACGGGATGAAAGGTTGGAAACGAACCATTTTTTTGCGTCCGCTCAGCATTTTACACTTTGATACGCGAATGGAAAATATGGGAGACCACGTGACAAACAAAAGCACGCTGTGGACGCTCGGCCTGATTGCGCTGTTTATTTTAATCATGGCTTGTATCAATTTTGTGAATTTATCTACGGTTCAGGCAGTAAATAGATCCAAAGAAATCGGCGTCAGAAAAGTTTTGGGGGGCAGCCGCTGGAATCTACTTTGGCAAATGCTGGGGGAAACTTCACTGATTGTCGCAGCCTCCATCCTGCTGGCCATTGGGTTGACAGAATTTTGTTTGCCCTATATCAAGCACATTGCGTCCATCAGCGAATCCGTTAGTCTGCTCAATATGCAGACTTTTATTTACCTGATCAGTGTCTTTATCATCGTTACCCTGCTGGCTGGTTTGTATCCGGCCTTTGTTGCTTCTGGATTCAGCCCAATCCTAGCCCTTAAAAACAAGATCAACTCAGCCAAAGTGGGGGGCATTTCCCTGAGAAGAAGCCTGGTCGTTCTTCAATTTGCGATCTCCCAGGTGTTGATCGTCGGAACACTCATCGCGATCACGCAAATGAATTTTGTGCAAAATGCCGATCTGGGACTCCGCAAAGAAGGAGTGTTGATTATCCGGGGAAACGGAGACAGTGTTCAGTTGTCCAGGATTCAGGGCTTTAAGGAGGAATTGATGAAAAACAAATCCGTTGACGAAGTCTCCCAGTGCAGTGACGTTCCTTCTTCAGACAACAACTCCTCCACCGATTTTTTCTTCGATCACAAACCGCAGGAAACTTTCAACCTGTATTTCAAATTCGCCGATCGAAATTATTGTAAAACATTCGGGCTGCAGCTCGTTGCCGGAAGGCTTCCCGAGCAGACCGACACCGTCAAAGATCTGTTGATCAATGAAACCCTGGTATACAAGTTGGGATTGAAATCTCCCGAACAAGCCCTGGGAAAAGACTTACAATTCAATGGACAATGGAAAAAAGTAGTAGGCGTCGTAAAAGACTTCAGAACAAATTCTCTGCGGGAATCCATAAAACCAACCATGCTTGCCTGCGATAAAAACCAATATCAAATTACTGCTCTGAAAATTCATCCGACCAATCTGGGGGTCATCATGAAAGACGTTCAGGAGACCTGGGACAAATTTTATCCGGAATACGCGAGCCAGACTTATTTCATGGATGAAAAAATAGAAGAGTTTTATACCCAGGAACACCAGCTTGCCCTGTTGTATAAAATTTTTGCTGGAATCGCCGTTTTTATTTCCTGTCTGGGGCTGTACGGTCTGGTTTCTTTTATGGCCGTACAACGGAAAAAAGAAGTCGGTATCCGCAAAGTACTGGGGGCCAGCATTGCCCAGATCGTTTATTTGTTTTCTAAAGAATTTACCATCTTGATCGTGATTGCTTTTGCCATTGCCGTACCCATATCCTGGTTTATGATGAAGGACTGGCTCCAGCATTTTGTCTACCGGATACCGATACAACCCCTCCTTTTCGTGGGGGCGATGGGCATTTCTATTGTCATTGCATGGCTCACGGTTGGATATAAATCTTTTCAGGCGGCACTGATCAATCCAGCCAAAAGCCTGAAATCAGAATAGATCTTTCAAATCAGGGGCGGTGTCGACCGTGCGGTTGCATCACCGATCTGACAAAAGTTTATAAAAAAGCTCAGCGCGTGGAAAACAAGTAAAGCGTGGATTCATGAAAAGTTTGTCCCGGTTCCAGAATCGTACTGGGAAAAGAGGGTTCATTGGGTGAGTCAGGAAAATGTTGCGTTTCCAGGCAAAACGCACCATGCTGCACAATTTTTTTTCCATCATTTCCCTTTAAGGACCCATCCAGGAAATTACCTGTGTAAAATTGTATGCCGGGTTGTGTAGTCCGGACCTGCATCCATCTTCCTGATCCGGGATCATAGACTTCGGCCGCGATGTTCAGGGAAGAGTCTTTTTTATCCAGGACAAAATTGTGATCGTAACCTCCCTTTACTTTGTCCAGGTCTTTACCAATTTTTTTTGCCTGCAGAAAATCCATGGGTGTATTTTTTACCGTTGCTATTTGTCCGGTTGGAATCAATGAATCATTGACTGGTGTGTATCGGGAGGCATAAAGCCGAAGTTCTTCACCGAGAATCGTTGAATCTTTTCCTGCCGATAAATTAAAATACGAATGGTTGGTCAGGTTGACCGGTGTTTTCATATCACTGATGGCGGTGTAGTCGATGGCCAGGCCGTTTTTTGAAGTCAGGGTATAGACTACTTTCACGGTGAGCGTTCCGGGGAAACCCTCTTCTCCATCCGGACTGGAATAAGAAAGCGCCAAACTCGAGTCGTTCACCTGATTGACGTTCCAGATCACTTTGTCAAATCCCTTGATTCCGCCGTGCAGGGTGTTGCCGTTGTTATTCTGGGCCAGTGTATAAGTTTTGCCATCAATGACAAATGTTCCGCGATGGATTCTGTTGGCGTACCGACCGACCAGGGCGCCGAAATATGGATTTGTTTTTTGAAGATATCCGGAAAGTGAATCATATCCCAGTACGATATTACCCGAATTACCGGTCCGGTCTGGCGTCCACAATTGAAGAATCGTTCCTCCATAATTTGTAATAACCGCTTTGAGCCCCCGGCTGTTGCTTAACGTATATGCATAGATGGAATCGTTGCCGATGTGACCGAAATAGGTTTTGTTTCCGTTCTCTTGTACCACGATTTCTTTCTTCTTTTCCGCTGCCTGTTCGCAGGAACAAACCAAAGTTCCAAGCAGCAGGGCTGTCCAAGCAAGCCGATGAAATAATTTCATATAAGTTGTTTAATCATTGCCAAGCATCTTATAAATGTAACTGAATTCTGAAAGCGGGAATGGATTTTTGAGGGCCGAAAGGGTTGCGAAAAGTAAAATAGCCTACCTTGATATGCAAAACCGATACCATGTATTGTAGGATCGCTGTTCGCCTGATTGCTCCCTTGCTCATTTTTTTGTCGGTTTCTGCACAACCGGTATATCATGAACCATACCGGCCTCAAATCCATTTCTCTCCCCAGACGGGCTGGATGAATGATCCCAACGGCCTGGTATATGTCGACGGAACCTATCATATGTTTTTTCAATATTTCCCGGACAGTACCGTCTGGGGGCCCATGCACTGGGGTCACGCCGTTAGTAAAGACCTGGTACACTGGAAACAGCTCCCGATCGCTTTGTATCCGGACAGTATTGGGTATATATTTTCAGGAAGTGCCGTGGTGGATGAGTCCAATACCAGCGGCTTTGGAGCCGGCGGGAAAACGCCCTTGGTCGCCATCTACACCCAGCACGATCCAAAGGGAGAAAAACAGGGAACCAATCATTTTCAAAATCAAAGCATCGCCTATAGTCTTGACCGCGGAAGCAGCTGGACCAAATTTAACCGGAATCCCGTTTTATCAAATCCTGGGTTGAAAGACTTCCGGGATCCGAAAGTAAACTGGTATCCCGAAGACAAAAAGTGGATCATGACCCTAGCGGCCGGTGACCGGATCCTGTTTTATTCTTCTCCGGATTTGAAAACCTGGAACAAAGAAAGTGAATTTGGGGCGGGCATTGGTGCCCACGGCGGCGCATGGGAATGTCCTGATCTGGTTCCTTTCACCGTCGAGGGTAAAAAAATATGGCTGCTCATCGTCAATATAAATCCGGGAGGCCTGCAGGGCGGATCGGGAACCCAGTATTTTGTTGGAAATTTTGACGGGCACCAGTTTTCGACAACCGACACCTCGACCAAATGGGCAGACTATGGGACAGATGACTATGCAGGCATCACTTGGAGCAATACCGGATCTGATAAGATTTTTATCGGCTGGATGAGCAATTGGCAATACGGCACCCGGGTTCCTACAACAAAATGGCGCAGCGCCATGACCATACCCCGGGTGCTGGGTCTCCAAAAAATGAACAACAAGTATTATACAACCATGCGCCCGGTGGATGCCCTGGATAAACTGGTGGAAAAGTCCACCTCCTATAAACATGTTTCTTCCATCGACAATACTCCCCTGACCAGTGGTCGTGCGCGACTGGAATTCACCGTGGATGATCTCTATGCATTTTCATTTGTTTTCAGCAATGCCGCGGGGCAGTATGTAACGGCGGGATACAGCGAAGAAAAAAATTCCTTTTTTATCGACAGAACACATGCCGGCGTATCTTCCTTTGATCCCGGATTTGCAACGATACATTATGGTTCCCGCATCTCCACGTCGAAAAATTGCAGGATTATTATGGTCCTGGACAACACTTCCCTGGAATTGTTTGCCGACGACGGATTAACGACCATGACAGATATTTTTTTTCCGGATCAACCCTTTACCATCCTGCAAGCAGGTTCCAGCAGAAAACCGGTGGAAGATGTTAAAGTAAGCGAGCTTTCCTCTATCTGGCCTTGAGGCTGGATTGGTTTACAGGGGAATACACAGAGGCCCTTCTACCTGGGAAAGCAGTAGGCTGTTGTTAACATTTCCAATGCAGTGCTGATTTCTATTTACCTGAAAACAGCTATACCTTTGGCTATCGATTAATGGTCTACCATGTATAAGATTTCTTTTAACAATCAGGGCAGCTCATTTTACCAGGAGTTAAAATCTTCTGTGGAACAATATTTTTCAGTGACCCAGTACAAAAAAACGGGAAACTGGAAACTGTATGCAAAAACACTTATCCTGGTGCCGGCAGCCGTCGGCCTATATTTTACCCTCCTGAACATTCATTTTTCACTGATCCCGGGTATCGGCTTATCCTGCCTCCTGGGTTTCGTCCTAGCCAGTATTGGATTCAATGTGATGCACGATGCCTGCCACGGCTCTTATTCAAAAAAAGCCTGGGTCAATAATATGATGGGGCTGAGTCTGAACCTGCTGGGTGGAAATGCTTTTATTTGGAAATTCAAACACAATATTGTTCATCATACCTACACCAATATCGACGGGGTGGATGATGACATTGCCAAGAGCCCCGTCATGCGGATGTGCGCATCCCAAAAATGGGTGCGGGCCCATCGATTTCAGCATTTTTATGTGGTTATCTTGTATGCCATTTCCTCTTTTGCCTGGGTTTCCCTGATGGATTTTAATAAATATTTTAAAAGAAAAGTGCACCATACGGAACTGCAGAAAATGGACATTCCCGAACACATTATCTTTTGGCTGAGTAAAATTTTGTACGTCTTTTTTTACATCTTTATTCCCGTGCACTTTGTGGGTTGGTCAGCCTGGGCCATTGGTTTTGGCTGTATGCATATCACCATGGGTCTAACCCTGGCGGTGGTGTTTCAGCTTGCCCACGTGGTAGAAGACGTTGAATTTGTTTTTGCACCCGGCATTGAAGCACAAAAAATTGAAGAGGAATGGGCCATCCATCAGGTTCGCACGACTGCCAATTTCGCACCGCGCAATAAAATCGTAAGCTGGTTTGTGGGAGGACTCAATTATCAGATTGAACACCATCTTTTTCCAAAAGTCAGTCATGTCCACTATCCGGCCATTGCACCGATCGTGAAGCATGTCTGCGAAAAACATCAGCTGCGTTACCTCGAATTCAAAACCATGTCAGCAGCCATCCTCTCTCATTTTAATACGCTCCGGGTATTGGGAAGAAGGCCCGCCACCAGCTGATCTCCGCTGCTTACCCGCTCACTTCATCGGCCGTTTTTAATGGGAGCCGGATCATGTCCCCCTGTTGTTCGGCAGCACCGGTATCGATAAAACGTTTCAGGCGTCCGCGCAGAAAAAATTCGTTTATTTTTTCCGGTGATTTTGCAAGAAACTGATGTGCCGTGCGCGAAATTTTCTGAAAGGCCGGGGGAAGAAAACTCAGCAGGGCGCTGTCATAGTAATCCTCGGGATGCTGAATGATCTTTTTTCCTCCTTCCAGCAACCGGAGATTTTTATTTTCTGAAGCCAGTCGCAGCCATTCATCCGGGTCGGTTTCAAATTCAGCCGGGCTGATGGGTCGCGCCAGTTTTTTTGCTTTGACAAATTCACGCGCAGGTATTTCCCCCAGTGAATTCGGATAAAAGATATTTCCTTTCTCGTTGATAAAAGGAAGGTTATTTAAACTGATGATAAAGATCCTGCCACTGAATACAGCCAGCTGACCTACGAGCCAGAAGTAACCGGAAACATCCCTTGCATTGGGTGCCATCCAGATCCAGATCTGGTCAAATTCTTCCTCCTCCATTCTAGAAAGGATGTTTTTCAACAGGGATCCGTCCGATGAGGGTGTGTCTGCACCGCCTTCTTCCCCCCGAATAGAATTCCACCATTTTTTTCTTTCCTCCAAACCGGTCTCTGAAAAAATATCCTGGATCGGTCCCACAGAATAGTCTTCCTGGATAGTAAGAATCTCCCCATCCAGGGCTTCATCCATATCCATGGCCGTATTCAGCAATTCAGCACCCTGGGAATCAAAAACAATGTGAAACATGCCTCTTATTTTTTATGCGGTTATTTTTCGGGTTCGGCATGGTCGATTTCCATGCGCAGATTGCCAATGATGAAATCCTGTCGCTGAGGCGTGTTTTTCCCCATAAAATATTCCAGCAACTGCTGGATATGGGTTTCCGGCATGATCATGACGGGCTGCACGCGCATATCGGCTCCAATAAAGCGGGCAAATTCCTGGGGAGAAATTTCGCCCAGTCCTTTGAACCGGGTGATTTCCGGTTTGGATCCGAGTTTTTTGGTAGCCGCCTGTTTTTCCGTTTCATCGTAACAGTAAATGGTCTCCTGTTTATTGCGGACCCGGAACAGGGGCGTTTCCAAAATATATACGTGGTTATTTTTTACCAGATCCGGAAAGAACTGCAGGAAAAAGGTCATGAGCAGTAAACGGATATGCATCCCATCCACATCGGCATCGGTCGCGATCACGATGTTGTTATACCGGAGCCCTTCGATGCCCTCTTCGACGTTCAGGGCATGTTGCAAAAGGTTGAACTCTTCGTTTTCATAAACTACTTTCTTGGTGAGCCCAAAACAGTTCAGGGGTTTACCGCGCAGGCTGAATACGGCTTGGGTTTCCACATTCCGCACTTTGGTAATGGAGCCACTGGCCGAATCTCCTTCCGTGATAAAAATGGTGGATTCCTTTTGTTTTTCCAGGATCAGATTCTTTTCCTTTCCGGTGGCTTCTTCATTGTAGTGGACCCGGCAGTCCCGGAGTTTTTTATTGTGCAGGTTGGCCTTTTTAGCCCGCTCGTTGGCGAGTTTTCGGATACCCGACAATTCTTTTCTTTCTTTTTCACTTTGTTCAATCCGCTTTTTTAGGGAATCTGCAATGGAAGGGTTTTTATGCAGGAAATTATCCAGTTCACGGGCCAGAAAATCGTGAATGAAATTTTTCATACTCGCCCCGCCCTCTTCCATATACTGGCTTCCGAGTTTGGTTTTGGTCTGTGATTCAAAAACCGGTTCCACTACACGCACCGAGACAGCAGCCGTGATGCTCTGTCGGATATCAGCCGCTTCATAGTCTTTCTTATAAAAATCACGCACCACTTTTACAAAGGATTCCCGGAAAGCTTGTTGATGGGTCCCCCCCTGGGTGGTGTATTGGCCATTGACAAAGCTGAAAATTTCTTCCCCATAATCGCTGTTGTGGGTGATGGCCACTTCGATATCCTCTCCTTTTAAATGGATGATGGGATAGCGCAGTTCATCTTCATTGGTTTTTCTTTTAAGCAGGTCAAGCAGACCGTTTTTTGAAAGGTATTTTTTGCCGTTGTAGTTGATCACCAATCCGGCATTGAGGTAACAGTAATTCCAGAACTGATTGTCTAGGTATTCCTGGATGAAGTGAAAATTCTTAAAAATACTTTCGTCCGGCACGAACTGGACCAGGGTACCGTTCTGCTCGGCCGTCTGGGTCTCTTTGTTTTCTTTTACCAGGTTGCCTCGGGAAAATACCGCCCGCTTTTCACGGCCATCCCGAAAGGCCACCACCGTAAAAGACTGGCTGAGGGCATTGACGGCCTTGGTTCCGACCCCGTTGAGTCCGACTGCTTTTTGAAAAGCTTTGCTGTCATATTTGGCACCCGTATTGATTTTGCTGACAACATCCACCACCTTACCCAGAGGGATCCCTCTGCCAAAATCGCGCACACTGACCGTTTTTTCCTCGATGACCACTTCGATTTGTTTGCCATGGCCCATCGTATACTCGTCGATGCAGTTGTCGACCACTTCTTTGACCATGACATAAATGCCATCGTCTGCACTGCTGCCATCACCGAGTTTTCCAATATACATACCGGGTCTCAGCCGGATATGTTCTTTCCAGTCTAGCGAACGAATGGATTCCTCGGTATAGGCGAATAAATCGGGTTTGTTTTCTGCCATAATGATGGTCGCAAATATAGGTAAATATGGTTCGAGAAGAGCTGCACGAATTACGCACGACTGTGTATAATTCAATTCTTATCCTCTTGATTTCCTGTTTTTTAAGCGCATTCCACGGATAATTTTCTTCCGTAATTTGAGTACAAAACCAAGTATTTTTACCTATACTAAAATATCTGATTCAACGCTTTTATATATATAAACTCTAACCCTTGAAAACTGGTCTTTTACCGGGAATTATACAGTTGATGACGATACTGGCTGTTGTTCTCTGCTTCTTTCCCCTGATCATTTATTCATGGAAAAGGTTGGTTACCAATAAATCCTACATGGTGATTTCCATATTCTGGACAATCAACGGCATCTTATACATACCGGAACTTTTTAATTGGCAATGGTACACGGCTACCACCAATATGATTACGCTCTGTTACAATCTCATTGACGCACCCCTTGTTTTTCTTACCCTGTACTATGCCTATGGAAAAAAAATCTTCCTGTACATGATATTGGCCTTCGTGGTTTTTGAAACCATCATCATCGCCTGGAAGGGTTTTAACAACAGCTCCGATAACATCATCATCGGCATTGGCAGTTTAGCCTGCTTGGTCCTTAGTTTTTGGGTCCTTACCAAATACTTTATAAAAGTTGTACACACCGACGCCGAGACGGCGCTGGTATTTGTATTTGCTGGATTTATGTTTTACTATGGCTTGTTTGCCGTGGTCTACCGCTACAATTATTTAGTACACAGTGAAATTCAAAAGCCCTATGTTTTGTTGATCAATTGGACGGCCATCTGTCTGGCTACCGGCCTTATTTCCTTCGGCTTCTGGAAATATGCGCATACTGAATATCTCGAAGAAAGATATTAGTCTTCGTCTTCCTCGTAATTATAAGATCCCTGGTTATCATTGTAGATCGACTCCCAATCTTTTATTTTGTCGTCGCTCACCAATTCCAGGATGTCAAAAATAGGGTCTCCTTTTTTCTTCCACTCATTGACGGTTTCTTCCCCATAGCGGGAGACAAACATACATTGTTCGGTTTCCAGATTCACTTTAATCAGATTGACCGGCATTTGATCGGTTTCCTGGATAAGATAATAACAGTTTTTTTCTAACAGGGCATAAGAATACATACTACACAATTTTAAAAATGATCTCAGTCTGGACGTTAGAATTAATGGGAAGTATGTAAATACTGCAGAAGAATTTTTGTGGGATAGTAAGAGAGGCTGCAGTACCACGAATTTAAGGCATTTCAGAATCAAGGAACCTGTTTTTACGCAGGCAGAGCCTGGTTTTTCTTTTGGGACAATCCACTATTGATTACCAATATGTTATACTATTCTACCCTGGCGGAGCGACAAGGTATGCTGGATGGACGGCGGGAAATCCTCCAAATAATGGCTCACATAGATCACGGTAGCGCCGTAGGCGCCGCAATAGCGGTCAATCAGTTTTTTTGAGTATTCCCGCTGGTTTGTGTCCAGTCCCTGGCAGGGCTCATCCAAAACCAGCAGCGGGGGTGTTTTAATCATGGCCCGACCTAAGAGAATGAGACGCTGAATGCCGGCAGGAAGACCGGACAGGCGCTTGGTAGCATAGGGCCGGCAATCCAGAAAATCCACCCATTCCCATACATGTTGCTCCTGGAGGGGAGAAAGGGTACGAAAAAGACCGATGGTATCGAAGAGTCCCGAGGCCAGGGTTGAAAATGGGGTCGCTGAGGGTTCAAAATACAGTTGTAATTCAGGGGAAAGAAATCCGGTCTTCTGTTTGATTTCCCAGATGCTTTCTCCCGTTCCCCTTTTGCGGTCGAATAAATAAATTTCATTTGCATATGCCTGGGGATTGTCTGCTGTAATCAAACTGAGTAGCGTTGATTTACCGGCTCCATTGTGTCCCGTCAGTGCCCAGCGACTTCCTTTTTCTACTTCCCAGTTGATTTCTTCTAGAATCGATTTGCCTTCGTACTGAACATGAACCTGGTTCATGCGAACGGCGTAACGAAAATCCGGATAATCAAATTCGAGTGCCGTTGGAAATGGTTTGGATGTGCTTTGGATGGCGGGTGATTGAATGGGATCCATGGCCTGCGTAGTTTTTTCGTCCCAGAAGATCTGGCCATTTCTTAGCCAGGCCTGGCGGTTGAAACCGGGCGGTCGGTGATCCCTGCTGCTGAGCAATATCATGTGCCTACCCCAATCCGCTATTTTTTGGAGAATACCATCCAGCAGTTGACGGCCTTGCAGATCCAGGCCGGTATAGGGTTCATCCAATATAAGCAGATAAGGAAAATCCAAGAGGGCTTTTAATATCTGAATCCTTTTGTTTTCACCATTCGACAGCTGGATCAGGGGTTCATCCATCAAATCATCGAGATGAAAGGCTTTCAGCAGTTCCGATTTGTGGATTGGGCCCTGGTCCTGGTCATCAAAATCTGCCAGGTCCTCTCTGACGGTAATTGTCTGCGAAGCATCCGAAGCATTGTAGCGTTGCTGATAATAAAAATTAGATTGGTTTTGAAGATCCCGGAACCGGTGCTGCTGATCGACCACCCGTGTGATTTTTTCAAAAGCGATGTCCTTTCTTTCAGGAAATTCAATGCTGCCCTGAAAAGCATGAGCACCGGCCAGCGTATGAGCCAAAACGGTTTTGCCAGCCCCAGCTTCACCAAAAAGAGCCCATTGTTCACCCGTCCTGATCTCCCAGGAAATATCTTGCAATACTTCCTTTTCCTGGATCATGACCTGCAGGTTTTTTATTTTCAGCCAAATATGATTGTCAGCCATGGACTAAAAATTTCCCGGGATCGCCAACGCCTTACCCTCTGATGAAAAGGATGCAAAGATGCTTTTTTTAAATTAAATTCGACGCTCAATCCACGCCACTGATTTCACCGCAAACCATACAACAGATTCTGAGCCGCATCGACATCACCGAGATCATCGGTGGGTTTGTAAAATTAAAAAAGCGGGGAGCCAATTATCTGGGACTCTGTCCCTTTCACAACGAAAAAACGCCCTCTTTTACCGTTTCCCCTGCCAAGGAAATTTATAAATGTTTTGGTTGCGGACGCAGCGGCAATACCATCAGTTTTTTGATGGAGCATGAGAAATTTTCTTATGTGGAGGCCCTTAAATGGCTGGCCAACCGCTACAATGTAGAAGTCGAAGAGACCGAACTCAGTCCGGAGATAAAAATACAGCAGCAAACTGCCGACAGTCTTTATATCCTCAACGGATTTGCTCAACAGTTTTTCAGCGACGTTCTATTCAACCAAGAAGAGGGGCAAGACATCGGGCTGAGTTACCTCAAAGAAAGGGGTTTCAGTGAGGCCACCATTGAACGGTTTCAACTGGGCTACAATCCTTCGGCGCCCGATGGGTTTGCCCAGGCGGCCATCAAGGCCATGTACAATCCGGAACTTTTGCAAAAAAGTGGTCTGGTGGTGGTCCGTGATGGAAAAACCCTGGATAACTACCGGGGGAGAATCATTTTTCCCATCCACAGCCCTACCGGAAAGATCGCCGGTTTCGGTGCCCGTGTCATCCGCAACAATGACCGAGCTCCCAAATATATCAATACACCGGAGAACGAAATATATATAAAAAGCAAACTGCTCTATGGTTCTTATTTTGCCCGCCAGGCCATCGATAAAGCCAATGAATGTCTGCTGGTGGAAGGATACACGGATGTGGTGGCCCTGCACCAGGCCGGTGTGGAGAATGTCGTAGCCAGCGGTGGGACTTCCCTGACGCCCGATCAGCTCAGGCTGATTAAAAAATATACTCCCAATCTTACCATCATTTACGACGGCGATGCTGCAGGTATCAAGGCCGCGCAGCGGGGTATGGACCTGGCATTTGAAGAAGGTCTTCAGGTTAAACTGGTTTTGATTCCCGGACAAGAAGATCCGGACAGCTATGTAAGAAAATTCGGGGCCGGGGCTTTCCGTGAATTGATTTCGACTGGAAAAAAAGATTTCATTCTTTTTCAACTAGAGACTTCCCTGGCTTCAGCTTCGGGAGACAGCAATAAAAAAGCGCAGTTGGTTAACCAAATTGCAGAAACGATTTCAAGAATCAACAAGGCGGAAGACTTCACGCGGCAACAGGATTATATCCGCCGTTCTTCGGAGTTGTTGAAAATTGATGAGAACGGACTGACTACGCTGGTAAATAAATTCATCCGCGAAAGAATCGGAAAATTTGAAACCAAGTCGCCCGAACGGGGCCTGGCCACAGAAGCGGATTCGACCGGAAAAATATTTATTGATGAGGAGCTGAACGAACTGCTAAACCGGGACGAGCAGCAGGAGCGCGCCATCGTTCGCTCCCTGCTGGAGTTTGGACTCAAGCCCTGGGATTCGGGTAAGACGGTAGCGGATTATCTTTTGCCGGAGTTTGAAGATGAAGATATGTTCGACAACAAAAGCCTTATCCGCGTTTTACAGTTGTATAAGATTTGGTACGAACAGAAACTGGAACCCACGGCCCGGAATTTTTTATATCATGAGGATCAGGAACTGGGCGCCCTGGTGGTATCCATTATGGACTTCCCTTATGAAGTGAGTGAAAACTGGAAACGGGTTTACGAAGGTAAAATTCCAACCCGGGAAGAACTCTATGCAGAAGAAGTGGGTTCCACCCTGACCTATCTGAAGCTGAGAAAAATACAAAGACTAATGGATCTGAATCAAAAGGATCTGGAAAAGTCAAAAAACCAAGATGAACAGCTCATGTTTATGCAAACCCATCTCCATCTCAAACAAATGGAAAAAGACCTCATGGTAAAATCTGGAACGGTAATCGTAAAGATATAAGCCTTCCTAACCAGGAGCGTTTCCTGGTGGCTGAGATCCCAACCCTTCTTGGGGAACATTGGATCCATACAACAAAAAAGGGATTACCCTACCAGGACCTCTGCGACCTTCCTTGCGGAAAGTGAAGAACCCATCAAGGCCACCTTTTCAAAACGTGTTGCCGTCCAGACATGGTCCAGGGTGATTTCATTGATCCCTTCAAAACCGGCATGGGTAATACAGGTCCAACTGCATTCCCGGTTGAGGGTGGTGGCAATCTTAGAGCTTGTTTTTGGATAGGCCACCCAGAATTTACCTCCTTTGCTCAAGGCCGGCAATACCTCATGGATGATACCCTTTAACTGGGTTTCATTCACGGCAAATACCAGGGCAAAATCTATTTTCTTGATTTTGAGCAGGGGGGTCACATTTTTGGCAAAAGCCAGCTTGGCAAATTGCTTCTCTATCGAAGATGGGAGACCCTGAATTAAAATACTTTTTTCTTCCTTGAGTTCCAGCTTTTCCAATAAAGTTAATGACATGCTTTATGTAATTTTTGTTTGCAGAGCCGATTGTAGGGGCTGCAAAGGTAACTAAAACTTAACGGTTACTACAAGAAATTCATCGGTAATTCGGACCAATGCCTTAAAAAGGGTATTTACACGCGATTGTGAGTTAATCCAGGATAAGTTATTGATTAACTAATGCTTAGATCCATGAAATCAAATGGTGGCATCCGGCCGGCGAGGGCGCTTTTTGTCCCGGTATTTCAGGATCGGGATCTTGCTCTCACTACCCCGGAGCAGTCGGCTGATATTTTTCTGATGGGTAAGAATCACAAGGAGGGCTACGGCGATCGCAAAAGCCCGGTAAAGCGGTTCCTTTTCGTTAAATATAAAAAGGATCAGCACCATAAAAGCGATGCTGGCCAGGATAGAACTCAAGGAAACAAAACGGGTCAGGTATAAACACAGAAGAAAGACCCCTACGCAATAAACGGCCACAATAGGCTGTATGGCCAGGATCATACCGAATAAGGTGGCTACACCCTTTCCACCCCTGAAATCAGCCCACAGGGGGAATATATGGCCTACCACGGCAGCCAGACCCAGTCCAACCATGAGATTGGTCCGATCCCACTCATTGTGCATATAAAAGGGCAGTACTATATAGAGGCTTGTGGCAATCACGCCTTTTAGGACATCCACCGACATCACAATGCAACCCCATTTGGAACCCAATACCCGAAAGGTATTGGTAGCGCCGGCGTTGCCACTTCCGTAATCACGGATATCTACACCAAAAAAATATCGGCTGATCCAAACGGCCGTAGGAATGGAGCCAATGAGGTAGGCAAACACGATAAATAACACTTCCTTCATGGACGGCCGAATACTTGGATTTCAAAATTACTTAAAAAAAAGCATTAAACGGACGGGATTTCATGCAACGGTTGTTGAATTTTCAAACTGAAACTTATCCAGTTGTCTTTTGTCATCAATCGCTCCATAAAAAGACCCGCTTTCAAGGCTTGCTGGTTGATCTTTTCTTCGTCAGATTCCAGTATTCCGCTACCTATAAAAACGCCGGATTGGGTCAAATGTTGTCGCAGAAATTCCATGTTTTCCAATATAACCCGCCGGTTGATATTGGCCAGGATAAAGTCAAAAACACCCAAGCCATCTAAATTGTCCTTCTGTTCGATATGAATGGTGCGACAGTCGTTGAGTTCTGCGTTTTCCAGGGCATTTTCAATACTCCACTCATCGGAATCGATGGCAACAACCCGGCTTGCGCCCATTTTGCAAGCCAGGATCGCCAGTACTCCGGTACCGGTTCCAAAATCCAACACCGAGTGATGTTCAATACCCAGATGGCTCATCGCTTCAATCATCATAAAAGTGGTCGCGTGGTGACCGGTTCCAAAACTCATTTTCGGCGTAATCACCAGATCATATTTCACACCGGGAACCGGTGGGTGAAAATGAGCCCGGATCATACAAAAATCATCCACCCGGACGGGTTCAAAATCTTTCTCCCACTCTTCATTCCAGTTTCTGGGTTCGATATAGTTGATGTGAAAAAGGGTATGAAAGGGATCGGCGACCCCTTTTGTTGCCGCAATGATTTTTTCAACCTGCGTAACATCGTAAAGGGATTCGGGAATAAAGGCGTGCAGTTTATGGGGCTCTTCTTCAAATCCTTCAAATCCCACCCGGCTGAGTTGGGCCACGAGTATATCGGACTCGTCGGGGCTGATGGTCTCTACTGTAATTTGGATATACCGGTTCATGCGTGGGGACGCTTGTGATCCAAAGCTAGTTTGGAAAAATGGTGAACAAAATTTTTTTCTCTGGGAGGCCCCATAAAAAAAGAGCACCCGTAAAGTGCTCTTTTTTTGGACCAGAAAATGCGTTTGATTTTCCGCTTTATGCTTTGGGTTCCTGGTGATGCTGTTCCTGGGGACGGCCTTCCGGTTTTGGCATCAGCACTTTGCGGCTGAGCTTGAATTTACCCGTTTTGCTGTCTACGCCAATCAGTTTCACTTTGACCATGTCGTTTTCATTCAATACCCCGTCCATGCTTTCCAGTCGCTTCCAGCTTACTTCGCTGATGTGAAGCAACCCTTGTTTGCCTGGTAGGAATTCTACAAAGGCACCATAGGGCATTACCGATTTTACCTTGGCTTCGTATACTGATCCGACTTCCGGAACGGCCACGATTCCCTTGATCCAGGCTACCGCCTTATCCAGGCCTTCCTTGGATGGGCTGAAGATACTCACCTCACCTTGATTGCCTACTTCTTCCAGATTGATGGTAGCGCCGGTTTCTCTTTGAATTTCCTGAATGATCTTACCGCCGGGTCCGATCACAGCACCAATAAATTCTTTGTCAATAAATAATTTCTCCATTCTGGGCGCATGGGGTTTCACTTCTTCCCTGGCGACAGGAATGCATTCGTACATCGCATCCAAAATCTGCAGTCTGCCTTTTCGGGCCTGCTCCAGTGCTTCGCGCATGGTGGCCATACTCAGACCATCGACTTTGATATCCATTTGTACTCCGCAAATGCCGTCCCGGGTTCCGGTTACTTTAAAATCCATATCACCCAGGTGATCTTCATCTCCCAAAATATCGGTCAGTACGGCATATTTGTTATCAGAAACCCTGGAAATTAGTCCCATCGCAACACCGCTCACGTGTTTTGCAAAGGGAACGCCGGCATCCATGAGTGCCAATGAACCGGCACATACCGTCGCCATGGAGGAGGATCCGTTGGATTCCAACACATCACTAACCACGCGAACCGTATAAGGATAGTCGTTGCCCGGCATCATTTTTTTCAGGGAACGCATGGCCAGGTTGCCATGTCCTACTTCCCGGCGCGCGGGCGCCCGCATCATTTTTACTTCCCCGGTAGAAAACGGAGGGAAGTTATAGTGCAAAATAAATTTAGTATAGTCGGATTTGGCAGCGCTTTCTACCAAAAGTTCATCCAAAGGTGTACCCAGCGTAACGGTAGTCAGCGATTGGGTTTCTCCTCTGGTAAATAAGGCAGATCCATGGGGGGTTGGCAGGGGGTCGGTTTCCATGGCCAGGGGACGCACTTCATCGAGTTTGCGTCCATCAAGACGTATCCTTTCATCGACAATCATATTGCGCACGACTTCCCACTGAAGATCCGCATAATATTTTTTAGCCAGTTTTTTGTCGGCATCCGTTACATCGGGACCCAGGCTTTCGATCAGTTCTTTCTTCACGGCATCGAAAGCTTCACTTCTTTTGTGTTTGCTGCTACCGGCCTTGGAGATCTGGTAAATTTTATCTTTGGTGAAAGCCTGAACCTTGAGGTTCAGCTCTTCGTTTGTTTCAGGTTTCTTGTATTCTCTTTTTTCCTTCGCTCCTACTTTTTCACGCAGGTCTAGTTGTCCTTTGATCTGCACGCGGATGGCGTCATGGGCCGCCTGGAGTGCCTGAATCAGATCCTCTTCACTGCATTCATTGGCTTCCCCTTCCACCATCATCAGGTTTTTATCTGTGGCGGCGATCAGGAATTCAAAATCGGATCTTTCCAGTTCTGAGCGGGTGGGGTTAACCGTAAATTTTCCGTCCACTTTGGCTACCCTCACTTCGCTGATGGGTTCTTTGATGGGGATATCCGATATGGTCAGGGCAGCCGATGCGGCCAGACCCGCTAGGGCATCGGGCATGATTTCAGAATCGCTGGATACCAGGGTGACGAGCACCTGTACATCGCAAAAATAGTCCTCCGGAAACAAGGGGCGCAGGGCCCGGTCAATGAGCCGGCTGGTCAGCACTTCGTAGTCATTGAGGCGCGATTCTCTCTTGAAGAAAGAACCGGGTATTCTGCCGGCCGAAGCAAATTTCTCTTGGTAATCGACCGAGAGAGGGAAAAACTCCTGTCCTTCCCGGGGTTCCTTGTTGGCAACGACCGTTGCAAGAATGATACAATTACCCTGACGCAGGGTAACGGCACCGTCTGCCTGCCGGGCCAGTTTACCGGTTTCTATAGTAATGGGTGTACCCTCTCCGGTGGTAAAGGTTACACTGAATGGCTGTGATAACATATTGAATCGTTTGATATAAATCGGTCCGAACAGTGAGCAGGAGAAGTCCTGAAACAGTTAAGTGACGATAATGGGTGCTACAAGCTGAAAAAACGATTCCCAACTAGTTGGTTGGGAATCCAATTTATTTTCTGAGACCGATCTTCTCGATCAACTGGCGGTAGTTTTGCAGGTCGTTGTTGCTCAGGTAGGTCAATAGTCTTTTTCTTTTTCCCACGAGCTGCATCAGTCCCCGATGGGTAGAGAAATCCTTTTTATTTTCCTGAAGATGTTCGGAAATCCGGTTGATACGTTCAGTCAGTAAGGCGATCTGCGCTTCGATGGATCCCGTATTTGTAGTACTGGTTCCGAACTTTGTGAAGAATTCTGCTGTTTTGTCTTTTGTCAAATAAGGCATCTCAATTTTTTTAAGGCATCCAGATAATATTCTGCTAATTTCGGTCGCGAAGGTAGAGAATTATTTGCTAATTATGACGTTTTCACTGAAAATCCCTCGATTAGGGTAAGCATTTAACGATTATGAAATCCTACCTGTATCCACTTGAACGAAAGCTGATTATCGTTACAGTGATTTCTGACCTGATGACGGACCACCGGGTGCACAAAGTTTGTCAAAGCCTCCATGATGCCGGTTTCCGGGTTCTGTTGATCGGTACAAGGAAAAAATCGAGTCAATCTCTAAAAGACCGTGATTATCAGACCGATAGGTTAAGAGTTTGGATTGGCAGAACCGCCTTTTTTTACCTGGAATTTAATATCAGGCTCTTTTTCAAGCTCATCGGTAAAAAAGCCGATATCTTCCTGGGTAACGATTTAGACGTCATGCCGGCTACGATGCTCGCTGCCAGAATCAAGAATAAACCCATCGTTTACGACAGCCATGAATATTTTTTGGGGACGGCGGGAATGGATCAGAAACCTTTCCGGCGATCGGTATGGAAATTCATTGAACGAAGGGTGTTTTCAAAACTGAAATTCATGTATACGGTATCGGACTCCATACAGAACCTCTACCGCCGGATCTACCAAAAAAAGCTATTGGTCGTACGCAATCTTCCCCTTAAAAATCCGGCAAAGCCCCATCTTTCCCCGCAGGAAGTGGAATGGATTGATGCAAAAGATGCTCAGATACCGGTCAATAAAAACCTGCTCATTTTTCAAAGTGCCGGCATCAACGAATCCCGGGGTGTGGAAGAACTTGTTTTCAGCATGCTTTTCCTGGACGTTTCCCGATTCCATCTTTTGATCATCGGAGGAGGAGATATTTGGCATAAAATTGAAAGAATGGTGATCGACAATCAGCTCTCTGAGAAAATCACCCTGGTACCGAAAGTTCCCTTTGAGGTATTAAGACATTTCACGGAAATGGGACATCTCGGACTTTCCATAGAAAAGTCTTCTGTTTTAAACCATAAATACAGCCTTACCAATAAATTATTCGAATATCTGCATGCGGGTGTACCGGTACTGGCCAGTCGATTGCCGGAACAGGAAAAAATCATCAAACACTACGATGTGGGTGGTTTTATTGATCACCATCAACCCGAACATATTGCCCAGAGAATAATAGAGATCTTTGAGGATCGCGAGACCCTGAGCCGCTGGAAACGCAACACCTGCAAGGTGCGCGAAGAACTCAATTGGGAAAATGAAAGTAAAATAGTTGTTGATATTTTTAAACAAGTGGAAAAGGAATCAGTTAATCATTAGATGGAAGACCGGAACCTTCATATCGTTTGCCATGATGTTCCTTATCCACCGGATTATGGTGGTGTCTTTGATCTCTTTTATAAAATCCGAACCCTGCACGAAGAAGGCATTCAGATTCTTTTGCATTGTTTCACCAGTGGACGGGATGAACAACCCATCTTAAACCGGTATTGCAAACAGGTGCACTATTATCCCCGACGCACTGGGCACAAGGGATTCTCTCACCAGCTTCCCTATATTGTTTGTTCCCGCTCCAATCCCGAACTCTTGGAGCGGCTCCTCCAGGACGAATACCCCATTTTACTCGAAGGGGTGCACTGCTCCTACCTTTTGCAGGATCCGCGATTTGCCGCCAGAAAAATTTTGCTCCGCTTGCACAATGTTGAATCGGTCTACTACAAACAACTGGCTAAAAGTACCGGCTCCTGGTTTAAAAAACTGTACTATTGGAGAGAGAGTGCTGTATTGAAAAAATATGAAAGGAATATTGCTTCCAGCTGGCCACTGCTGACCGTAACCCAGTCTGACGCCCAAATGGCATCGGTTTGTTACCAGTCTAAAAACATCCGCGTCATTCCCGTCTTCCTGCCGTTCCAGCATATTGAATCGCCCCAGGGTACCGGATGTTACTGCCTTTATCACGGCAATCTTTCCGTGGACGAGAATGAAAAAGCAGTGATCTGGTTGTTGGAAAATGTCTTCAATGATTTACCCATTCCCTTTCTGGTAGCGGGGAAAAACCCAGGTCCCAAAATTTATCGCGCCGTCGACCGTGTCAAGACCTGCTGCTTGGTACCCGATCCAACGGACGTAGAATTGCAGGATATCATTTCCAAAGCCCAGCTTCATGTGGTCCCTTCTTTTAACTGCACGGGGATAAAACTCAAATTGCTCAACGCACTTTTTAACGGAAGACATTGTGTGGTCAATGCAGATGCCGTAGAAGGAACGGGTCTTCAGGAAATCTGTCATCTGGCAGCTGGAGCCCAGGAGTTCAAGGATCGCATAACCGATCTATATGAGCGTCCCTTTACTTTTTTGGATTTGCAATTGCGGCGGGAAAAATTGCTCCACCAGTATGACAACCATCAGACCGCCAGCCTGCTCATTGAACAGATATGGTAGCGTTGTCCAGGACTTTTCCTTTTTCGGTGCGCAGGGTGCGGGCCGGGTATTTGTTTACCACCCGATAATCGTGGGTGGCCATGACGACGGTCGTACCGTATTCGCGGGAAATCTGAAACAACAATTGCATGATTTCATCGGAAGTTTCCGGATCCAGGTTTCCGGTAGGCTCATCGGCCAGGATGAGTTTGGGAGAATTGAGCAATGCCCGGGCTATGTCGACCCTTTGTTGTTCTCCGCCACTCATTTCAAAAGGCATCTTGAATCCTTTGGATTTTAATCCTACTTTATCCAGTACATCATTGATTTTTTCGGTCATGAGTCTTTCATCCTTCCATCCGGTGGCTTTGAGTACAAATTTCAGGTTGTCCACCACATTGCGGTCCGTGAGCAGTTGAAAATCCTGAAAGACAACACCCAGGTTTCTTCTCAGATAGGGAACTTTTTTCCAGTTCATCTCCCGGAGGTTAAATCCGGCAACCGTCCCCTCGCCTTCCCGCATGGTCAGTTCACCATACATCGTCTTGAGCAGACTGGACTTTCCGGTACCGGTCTTACCGACCAGGTAAACAAATTCTGCTTTGTTTACCACGATATTGACATTGCCCAAAATCAGGTTTCCGGACTGGTAAATATTTACATTTCTGAGTTCAACGATTGGTTCGGCCATATTTCAAAGTTAAAGGGGAGTTCCGAATCAGCAATGCACAAATTGACCCCCGGAATACTTGCATCTGAAAAATAAAAAGAATATCTTAACGTTAAGATCCAATCTACGAAAACGAAAAATGCTACTATGAAATCCGCCCACAAACCATTTTTGGCCATTGTTGTCCTGACAGTAATTGTTCTCTATGGCCTGATGGCAGTTATCGGTTCCTGAATCAGCCACCCAACGGCTCTACTTCATAAACAGGACTAAACAGATACAATTTTCCTGAACGATGCTCCGTACATTCAATTCGCTTACGGATCTGTTTTCCTCTTTTAAAGATTCTCCCATCGGAGGTCTTGAATATTCTTCCTTCCGGCAGATCTTCCACCAACACCGTTTTATCGGGTGCGTCATAGTTTTTTAGCACCCGGGTCAGGTTTGCATCCGAGCAGCTGCTGGCAGGCAGGTCGTGTAGGGATTTCAGCAGGGTTTGCTGCAGGTCCACGGGAAACAACTTCAGTCGCATGAAATCTTCCAGGACCCGCCGGTAGGCCAGTTTCCATTCTTTGCCATGGGCATTGACCCGATTGCCGTATTGCTGAAAAGTGATCAGGTGACCAATTTCATGAATGAGGGTAATCAGAAATGCATATTTATTGAGGTTGCCGTTGACACTGATGCGGTGATGGTCAGATCCCGTTGCGTGACGATAGTCTCCCAATACGCTCTTTCGCGTACGGGTGATGGTCAGGTGTACCTTATAGAGGTGGAGATATTCCAGGAGTTTTTCCGAAGCTCCTGCGGGCAGATATTGATTGAGGTATTCGAGCGGTGCTTCCCTTTTAGGCATGGGTATTTTTACTCTGTTTCATCACGGTTCGCACTTCCAGGAAGGTATAGATAAAATACAATCCGAAACATCCAAAAAGCGCCGGTTTATTGATGTCCTTTTTGTTGACGAAAATGTAAATGCAGGCGGCGATAGCTAGAACAAAAAATTTCATTAAAAACGACCCATACACCAGTCGCAGAAATACCTGCACATTTTTGTGGTGGAGTGCCTGTAAACTCATGCGCAGCGACACCCATCCGATAAGAAACAGCAATAGATTTCCCCATTGCAAGACGGAGAAACGGATGGACGAGGGGGTAAAAAAATACTGGCAGATAAACAGTCCGGCTGAAAGACCCAGGAATAAGTAAAACAGGGAAGAATAAGCCCGACCGAAAATACCTTTTTGCATGCGCTGCTTTGGACGCAAATTTACATCTTTTACCCTCAGACCCTAATGACCGCAATGGAGATAGATGAAAAGATGCGGGCCCTCAGTCCGGACCAATGAAGCCCTTTCACCTTACAAGATTTCACTTGTGGGCGCCACTTGGACCACGGACGATTTATTCCATGAACCAGCCAAAACGCTGGCCGAAAATGTACGAGGCTGGATGATAAAATCGACTCCTCCAATTAGGATATGGCCAGCGAAGGACTCTTCAGGTAATCGTCTTTTCTGGACTCAGAACCTGTTTTGACATTTCCGGTTGCCTGCTCTACCACCATATGACACTGACCATTGAAATTGGCGGCCGGTTCGATCTGGAGTTTGGCAGAATACAGGTTGCCATTTACCTGGCAGTTGCTCTTCAACTGAAGCAACTCTTTTACCTTGATGGTGCCACTGACCTTCCCCATGATATCGGCGGTCTGCCCACTGATATCCCCTTCCACCACGCCGTTTGCGCCGATGATGACCTTGGAAGTACAGATGATGTTGCCCACCAGGGTGCCGTCAATCCTTAAGTCACCGTTGCTGGTAATATCCCCTTTGAGGGAGGTTCCGCTGCCAATCAGGCTGGCGCTGCCGGGAGGAGTAACTGTCTCTGCTGTTTCAGATTTGGATTTGTTATTAAACATTGGTATTAGATTTCAATCGTCGATTTTTTCCGCTTTCGGAATCTTAAGGGCCGTTGTATCCACTTTTACCGTACTTCCACCCTCCAAAACCGTTTTCAGGCTCTGAAAATACTGATCCCGGTACCTCATTTCCATCTCTAACGAATCAGTACGTATTTTTAGTTCACGCAACTCCGTAGTATTATTTAAATCTCCATATCCGGGGATATAAAGTTTTAATGGAGTAAATACAATTAAAGCAACTGTAAGACCGGTCAGTAACACAAAAACCGTGCTGAGAAATACATATACACTGAGCCGGGAAAGCTTGAATGTGACCACTTCTTCATAGGTGTCGTCGTTCATCACCACCAGGCGGTAGCGGTTCTGTAATCGCTTAAGGGTGGAATTGGCATCGAATTTGGCCATATGCGGATATTGCGGCTTAAAGATAACAAGTTATTGGTTTGCAGGTTAAAACGGCCTTAAATTGGTGAAATTTTAAAATAAATTATGGGTTTATCAGTTAATAACTTTTTAGTTTGCATGCAATCCTAAAGGTTGAAGGGTGAAACGGATCGTCGCCTCGGTTATTTTTCTATCATTAATCTTCCCCTTGGTCTCATTCGGCCAGGTTGGAGTGGACTATGATCTGAAAAAACCACCCCGGTATGAAGACCGGAGCCTGGGTTATGAAAAGACGACCGATACCAAGTGGACCGATGCCCGCGCACTGCTGCAGAATACCATCACCCAATACAACTGGTACTTCAATACCAACAACAAACTCAATGAAGTCTTGGCCCGGGCCAAAGCACAGTTCAGGGAGGACTATACCCAACTGCTGCCTTTTTACAACTATACCCTGGAGGCGACATCCAAGGACAAAAGAAACTTGGATTCCGTATTGGATAAAGTGAATTCGGCCGTTTTACTGCATGACCTGAGAAACAGCTGGAATGACAATCTGTATATGCTGATGGGTCGTGCCTATTTTTATAAAAACAACCTGGATTCCGCTCATATTCTTTTCCAGTTTGTCAATTACGCCTATGCTCCCCGGGATCCAGACGGCTATCCCATTCCCATTGGAAGCAATGCAGACGGGGGAAACGCCTTCACCGTTTCCACGGACGAAAAAACCAGCCTGTTAAAAAAGGTTTTCACCACCCCGCCTAGCCGAAATGAATCTTTTATCTGGCAGATCAGAACCTATTTTCAACAGGATAAATTAACGCGCGGCGCCGTATTGATCGAGGTACTCAAAGAGGATCCGAACTTTCCTGCCCGCCTCAAACCTTCCCTGCATGAAATGCAGGCTTTGTGGAACTACAAAATCAAACAGTGGGACAGTGCTGCTTATCATCTCAGCCTGGCCCTGGACAATACCACCGACCAGGGAGAAGCCGCGCGCTGGGAATACCTCATTGCCCAACTCTATGAGCGGAGCAACAACCCGGCAGCTGCCAAAGCCTGGTTTGAAAAAGCATCTACCAATACGCTGGATCCGGCACTCTCCGTATACGCCCGGCTCAATGCCATCCGGGACAACAATGGCAGCGGCGCCAAGGACGCGAATTATATTCAAAAAAATCTCAATGCGCTCATGCGCATGGCCCGAAAGGAGATTTACCAGCCCTACCTGGATGTCATTTATTATGTGGCAGCAGAAATGGAACTGGAGAGAAATGATCGAAAAGCGGCCCGCATTTATTACAAAAAATGTATAGAACACGCCAATGGCCTAGGATACAACCGCGACCGCGCTTTTCTGAAACTGGGATGGATCTTCATGGAAGACAAAATGTATCCGCAAGCCAAATATGCTTACGACAGCGTCAATACAAGCAATCCGATGATTGCCGATTCACTGAAGATATTGCTGGACAGAAAAATCGCGCTAAGCCATATCGTTCCTGAAATCCTGATCATTCAAAGACAGGACAGCCTTCAAATGATCGCTGCCATGACGCCAGCAGAAAGGGATGACTATATCAAAAAAATGTTGCGGGCTTACCGCAGACAACAAGGGCTCAAGGAAGAAGATAATTTTGGCGGAGGTTCGGCCGGTTACGGATTTGCGGGCAACACTCCGACCATCGATATGTTCAGCAATACCGGTCAGGGCGACTGGTACTTTTATAATCAGGCCGTCAAAGCCAGTGGATACAATAACTTTAAATCAAAATGGGGTAACCGGCCCAATGTCGACAACTGGGAAGTTCAGGCGATGATCAACCGACAGGTCACGGGTCTGACACCCGCCAGCAATCTGGTGTTGAACGGTGCAGAAAATACACCGGTCGCGCCACAGGCACCGGAATTAACTGCCCAAAAGTTGCTGGAAGCCGTTCCGCTGACACCGGAAAAACTAAAAAAATCCCAGGATTCTGTAGAAATGGCTTTTTTTATTTTGGGCAAGGCCCTTCAGGACTATATACCCGATTACCGGACTGCCCTGAAAATGTATGACAGCCTGGAAACAAGATTTCCCGATACCCGGTTCTTTCAGGAAGCACTCTTCGATCAATACTATTGTTACTTGCATTTAAACGATTCTGCCAATGCCGCAAGGATTCTGGCGATGATGAAGCAGCGCTTCCCCAGCAGCCGCTGGCTGGCGATGATCCAAAATCCATCCAAACAACCCGAAGACATGCCGGTGCGCACCCTGGCCACCCGGGCTTATGAGAATGTATACGAACAAATGATTGAGGGACATTTTGACGAAGCCGCGAAGGAAAAGCTGGCCCTTGACAGTACCTATGGAGAGAAATACTGGACACCTCAGCTCCTCTACGTCGAGGCCGTCTACTATATCCATTACCGCTATGACAGCATTGGCAAAGTCACCTTAAACACCATTATTACAAAATACACGGGTACCACCATGGCGGCAAAAGCCAAGAATCTCCTGCGAGTTTTAAATGAAAGGGAGAAAATAGAAAACTACTTGCGCAACCTGCACGTGAACCGGATGGCCGAAGACAGCATTGCCCGTCTGGCCAACGCAGCAGCCCTGGCCAAAACCATTGATTCAGCGGAAATGAAATCCAAGTCCCTGAATATGCCGAGCTTGAAACGCGACAGTTCACAGATCGTCATCAAAAAGCTGGACGCCCAACAGCTCAGGGCTCAGGCCTTGTTTGTGTCACCCTATACCTGGTCGCCGGATAAACCGCAATCCGTCGTCCTGGTGATGAATAAGGTGGATCCGGTTTATGTAACCGAATCAAAAAATGCCTTCGATCGTTATGACCGGGAAAATTTCTATGGAAAAAATTTCGAAACCAGCAAGGAATCGATCAATGACAGCGTTAAACTGATGATCATTCACGGATTTGAAGACGCCGCGGCCGCCCTGACTTACCTGGACAAAGCCGGTAATGCAGCGCCCAGAGAAATTATTCCTTGGTTACCGGCCGGCAAATACTACTTCATCATCATCGATGATCAGAACCTGCAGATCCTGAAGGCCAATATGGACATGCAACTCTATAAAAGATTTTTGCAGGTGAATGTGCCTGATAAATTTCCTGCCGGCAAGTAATCCGGAAAAATCCTTCCCGGTAACTTCCAGGGTCGGATTTACGTGAGGGTGACCGTGGCGAAAGAAGAATAGGACTTATGAAAATGATTTAATATTAAAAATATGCGCAAAGCAGTTCCCATATTCTGGAAGATTTTTTTCACCGGTCTGGTCGCTTTTATCCTATTGCTGTTCCTGATAAACTTAGGCGTATTCGGTCCCCTGCCTTCTTTAAAAGAGTTAGAAAATCCTTCCATCATGCTGGCTTCCGAAGTCTATGCCGATGATGGGACCTTGATGGGCAAATATTATAAAGACAAAAGCAACCGCAGCAATGTGGAGTACCACGATATCTCTAAAAATGCCGTCAACGCCCTGCTCTCTACTGAAGACAAAAGGTTTTACGAGCACTCAGGGATCGATGGCATGGGCGTCTTGCGGGCCGTTGTAAAACTGGGTCGGGACGGAGGTGGAAGCACCATAACCCAGCAGCTGGCCAAATACATGCTGGGACAGGGTTCCCACAATATGGCCCGGCGCGGCATTGAAAAACTAAAAGAGTGGATCACTGCCGTGCGCCTGGAAAGAAATTTTACCAAGGAGGAAATCATCGCCCTCTACCTGAATGCCGTACCGTTCGGAGACAATGTTTACGGGATCCGCAATGCAAGCCGAACTTTTTTTCAGAAGGAACCCGACCAGCTTTCCGTCAATGAAGCAGCCATGCTGATCGGCATGCTCAGCGGAAACACGTTATACAATCCCAGAAAAAATCCAAAAGCTGCTTTTGAACGGCGCAATGTGGTGATCAACCGGATGGTGGAAAGCAACTATATCACCGAGGAAGAAGGCCGGAAATACAAAATGATACCCAACGATCTGTCAAACTATAAGAAACTCGATGAGAACAACGGACTGGCTCCTTATTTCCGCGACGTGATCCGGGACGATTTGAAAAAATGGTGTAAGGAACATAAAAATCCGGCGACGGGTGAACCCTATGACTTGTATGAAGATGGTTTGCGGATCTATACCACCATCAATCCCCGCATGCAGCTCTATGCCGAGGAAGCGGTCGCCAAACAAGTGCCCAGTCTGCAAAAAGTACTCAACATCCAACCCTCCATCCGCAAGGGATTGGTATGGAAAGACCACTCCAATATCCTGGAGTCTCTTATCCGCAATACAGAAAGATGGAGAAATATGGAAGATGACGGCGTGCCTGCTGCAGAGATTCGAAAATCATTCGACCAGCCGACTGCCATGAAAGTATTCGCCTGGAATTCCCGGCGGGAAACCGACACCGTCATGACGCCCTTGGATTCCATCAAGTATAACCACCAGATGATGCAGACAGCCTTTCTGGCAATGGACCCGATGAGTGGCGCGGTGAAAGCCTGGATCGGTGGAATTGATTTTAAAACCTACAAATTCGATCATGCCAATCTGAATACAAAGCGTCAGGTGGGTTCATCCATAAAGCCATTGTTGTATGCAGATGCCATTGAAGATGCGGGATTCACACCGGAAACCATTGTGGACAACGAAGCACAATATTTTGAAGGATTCGGACTGGTACCGGCCGGAGGTAAATGTAAAATGGATCCACAGGTAACCATGGCCACCGCCCTGGCCCACTCCTTAAACTGCGCCTCTGCTTCCATTATGAAGCAGGTTGGACCCAAGCGCTTTGTCGACTTCCTACACAATATCAATATCAAATCCAAGATGGAAGCCTACCCTTCCCTTGCCCTGGGTGCCATTGAAATTTCTCTTTATGAAATGATGTGGGGATATACGATGTTTCCTTCCGGCGGCTTCAGCACCAAGCCTTATTATATCGTTCGTATAGAAGATAAAAACGGAAATGTGCTTGACCGCTTCGATACAGAAAGGAAGGAAGTCATAAGTCAAAATACGGCTTATACTATGTGTCGCATGATGCAAGGAACGGTCGACATCGGAACGGCGGCTGGCATGCGTGACCGGCTGGGTCTGGCTGAAATGGGTGGCAAAACAGGTACCACACAGAACAATACCGATGCCTGGTTTATTGGGTATACGCCTCAACTGCTGGCCGGCGTTTGGATCGGCTGCGATGATAATTTCATCCGGCTGGACGGAGGTTTGGGTGAGGGCGGAAGGGCAGCCCGTCCTATCTGGGAATATTTTTATGCAAAAACAGCAGCCGACAAAGACGTAGGCCTTAACCGCAAAGCGAGGTTTGTACAACCCGAAAATATGAAGGCCGACATGATGTATGATTACTCCCACATCATCGACCCGACGATTGCGCCCGGTGCTGAAGGTGATAATCAGGGAAATGGTCATGCCGGAGATTACCTGGACACCAGCTCACCCCATGTCCCGGTGGATTCTAAACTCTCTCCGGACGAACAACGCATACTAGACGAAGCCAATGGCGGTAAAAAAAAAATTGACCCCGTAAAGACCACACCGGCCGCCGAAGAGAAGAAAAAGAAAGGATTTTTCAAACGGCTATTCGGAGGAAAATAATCTTGGGGACAGGTTGCAAGGTCAACTCTTAAGATTTTGTGAAGGAGGGTCCCGGACTATGGAATCCATTCGCTTCTGCATCCATGAGTAAACTCACTCATGCAAACCCCTGTCCGGTTTTTATTATTGATTATTCCCACTGCCCTGATCGCATTCATCTCTGTTGGTCGCTTCGCATGGCGCCGATCCGCAAATTCCAGTGATGACGTAGATGCCGGTATGGTAAAAATCCCGCATCTTCAACCCGTCGCTTATCCCCGGGACTCCTGGTGTTATTTTCTGCAACATCTCCCCGTCCAAGATGGACCGATTCTGGACTTTAAGGGAAATCCCGTAGAAGACCAGGAAAAACATGTTGCCATACTAAGTTATGATGTAGGCCATGCGGACTTACAACAATGTGCCGATGCACTCATCCGGCTGAGATCGGAGTATCTGTTTGGTCAGAAAAAATATGACCAGATCGGATTTCATTTCAATTCGGGCGACTATTATACTTTTTCTGCCTATCTGCACGGAATGAGACCTGTCTTGCAGGCCAACTCCATACATCTACGCCAGACCGCAGCTCCCATTGATATCATCTCCCACACAGCCCTAAGACGGTACTTGGATATCGTTTATGCCTATGCGAATACCGTTTCACTTTGCCGGGAACTGAAATCTGCCAGCCGACTTGAGACCGGTACCGTTATTATTTTTCCAGGTCATCCCGGTCATTGTTGTCTGGTCATGGATGAGGCCCTGAGCGATCGCGGAGACACTTTGTATAAATTGGTGGAAGGATATATGCCCGCTCAGTCCATCTATGTTCTGGCCAATCCCTACGAACCCGAATGGAGCCCGTGGTATCATCTGGGAAAAGGCGCGATTCAAACAGCTTCCTGTCGCTTTGAATCTTATTACCTAAAAAAATTTGAATGATGAAAGGGCGTAAGGATTGCACATCGTGTTCTTATTTTTCAAAGAAATGAGTAGCAATCTCACTGATGAGCTCAGGCCTCTCATTGAAAACATCGTGACTTGTATTTGGCAAAATACATAGCTGACCTTTTTTTATCAAACGATACATTTCAATACTGTGTTCCAGTTTAATCATATCCCTGTCGCCAGATACAATCATAACAGGAATTTTCATTTTGCTGAATAATTCTTTCGGAAAATAATAAGGCTGATCCCACATCACTTTCCTGTCATTTACAATTTTCCTCCAGTTGGCTCTATTCGCAATAAAATAACTATCTGCCCATTTCTGGTCTTCGGGAGATAGTTGATAGCCAGGAGGAAGGAGTTCCAAGCTGTCCTTTCTGGCTGAATCATAGGAGACATAGGAATCTTTTGTATAGTTGGCTCCTGAAACCAAAACCTTTTTAATTTTATCTGGTCGTTTAACCGATAAAATTAAGGCAGCTATTCCTCCATCACTCCAACCGATCACGTAGGCGCTATCTAATTTTAGAATATCAATTAGTTTGGAGGCATAGTCGGCCAATAAATCATAAGTCATCGTATCTAACATTTCGGACCTCCCTTGTCCAGGATCGTCCGGCGCGATGACCCTAAAATGTTTCATCAATTCAGGAATGCAAAATGAGAAGTCTTTAATACTTTTCATGCCTCCTTCCAACATAATCAATGGGACACCTTTCCCATATTCTTCATAGTAGATCTTTTTATTAAAGATCGTTACATAACTACCCCCATTAGAACCATATGGTATGACTGATTGTCCAAGCGACTGTTCTCCAAAAAAACAGCAAATCATCGTAAAACAAATCAGGTATAATTTATTCATAAGGTAATTTACCTGATACTTTTTTGAATTTTGCCTGACCTGATTCAGAATGGATTTAGATAAAAATATTTTAACATTTTTGAATGCAAAAGCGTTCCTTGTCTGGATGAGTGAAGGATCAGAAATTGAAATAGTCTCCATCGTTTGGGTATCGTTAGCTACCACGGAGTATGGTTTGTTAATGGCAAAAAAGAAGAAAATTCGTCACTTCAGATTTAAGGTGAAGCGCCTACAACAAACCTTCCACGATTCAATTCAAATAACTCGATCCGAAATACAAAAACCCCTGATTAACAGGGGTTCAATTATGAGAAGGTTTTGGTTGCGAAGGGAGGGTTCGAACCTCCGACCTTCGGGTTATGAGCCCGACGAGCTACCGCTGCTCTACTTCGCGATGTGGAGGGCAAATTTACGATCATAACCCTTGTTATCCAAACTAATGTTGCATTTTCTATCTTTATTCTATGAGAACTTACTGGGGTCTTTGTTTGTTATTGGTGGCGACGGCCTGTAAAAAGGCTGAAAAGATGGATGATCATCTCTACTCCAAACACCTGCAACAATCCATAACGCTTCATATTCTGCATACACCGCCCCCCAGCGATCGTTCGGATTATAACCTGCTCATTGTAAATGACGGTCAGGACATGGATTCCCTCGGTGTAAAGGAAACGATGGATAGTTTATATAAAGCGGGGAAGATTTTGCCGCTGGTGATCATTGGCGTGGAAGCCTCCGACCGCATGAAAGAATATGGAGTGAGCGGCAAGCCCGATTACCTGGGCCGGGGCAGTCAGGCTGCCTTCTACGATGATTTTATCAATAGTGAACTCTATCCTTATGCGAAGAAACAATCCGGCGTCCGAAAATTTCAATCCGTTGCGATCGTGGGTTGCTCCCTGGGTGGACTGTCTGCATTTGATATCGCCTGGAACCATCCCGATAAGATCAGCAAGGTCGGGGTATTGTCCGGCTCCTTTTGGTGGAGGGACCTGGCCGCAGAAGACAGTAATTATTCGGATGAAAAAAACCGGATCATGTACGCCAAGCTCAAAGCATCTAGAAAAAAGCCGGGGCTTCAGTACTGGTTTTATGCCGGCGCTGCAGAAGAAAAGGAGGACCGGGATAAAGACAGTGTGATCGATGTCATTGATGATACCAAAGATATTATGGATCTATTAAAGCGGAAAAATGTCGTGTCTCCCGATGGAATGGTCTATGTTCAGTCACCGACCGGCACACACGACTATAAGAGCTGGCGAAAAGTATTTCCGGATTTTTTGGTCTGGGCCTTTCCCAAATCTCAGTGAAACGAAGCTGTTGGAAGCGAGCGCCGGGAAGTAAACCCAGCAACCAGGGGTTAGATCATTTCTCTTTCTAAAACCGCATTTCTGGATACGCGCTTACTGGCAAATTCCTTGGCGGCTTTAATAAAATGCACAAAAATGGGTTGCGGGTTTTCTACAGAACTCTTCAGTTCCGGATGGTATTGAACCCCGATAAAAAAGGGATGGTTTGGCAGTTCAATGATTTCCACCAGGCCGCTTTCCGGGTTTTTACCGCTGGCGATCATGCCGGCTTCTTCAAACTGCGAAAGGTATTCGTTGTTGAACTCATAGCGGTGACGGTGTCTCTCAGAAATCAGTGATTTGCCATAAATTGTCTTAGCCAGGGTATCATTTTCTATGGCGCAAGGATAAGCGCCGAGCCGCATGGTCCCGCCCTTTACGGTAATTTTTTTCTGATGTTCCATCAGGTCAATGACCGGCGTAGGCGTATCAGCTTGCATTTCTGTGGAATGGGCTTTTGAAAGACCCAGGATATTGCGGGCAAATTCAATAACTGCCATTTGCATCCCCAAACAAATTCCAAAGAAAGGCAGCTTATTTTCCCGGGCGTATTTGACGGCTGTGATCTTGCCCTCGATGCCCCGGTGGCCAAATCCCGGTGCTACCAGCAGTCCGTCCAGGTTCCCCAGTTTTTCGCCCACGTTGTCGGGCGTAATCGATTCGCTGTGTACATTCAGGATTTGCACCTTGCATTCATTCATGGCGCCTGCGTGAACGAAGGACTCCAATATGGATTTATATGCATCCTGCAACTCAATATATTTCCCGATGAGTCCGATGGTAACTTTTGATTTGGGATGCCGGAGTTTGTCCAGGAATTCCTTCCATTTGGTGAGCTCCGCATCCGGGTAGTTGGTGATGTTGAGTTTTTTCAGGCAAATCAAGTCGAGTTTTTCCTTCATCATGGTTACCGGCACCTCGTAGATCGTGGATGCGTCGGCTGCTTCGATGACCGCTTCCACCTTGACATTGCAGAAAAGAGCTATTTTTTTGCGAATTTCCGGAGAAAGGGGTTCTTCCGTCCTGCAGACGATGACATCGGGTGTCACGCCTTCCTGACTCAGCATCCGTACGCTGTGTTGGGTTGGTTTTGTTTTTAGCTCCTTGGCTGCCTTCAGGTAGGGAATCAGCGTCAGGTGAATCACCACCACGTCTTCTTCGGGTAGCTCCCACTGCAACTGGCGAACCGCTTCAATAAAAGGCAGGGACTCGATGTCACCGACCGTACCCCCGAGTTCGGTGATGATCACATCGTATTCATTGCGCTGACCAATCAGCAGCATTCTTCTTTTTATTTCATCTGTGATATGGGGAACCACCTGGACCGTCTTTCCCAGATAGGCACCTTCTCTTTCTTTGTTGATGACGGTTTGATAAATTCTGCCGGTGGTAACATTGTTGGCCTGGGAAGTAAAAATATTCAAGTACCGCTCATAGTGACCCAGGTCCAAATCCGTCTCCGCACCGTCTTCGGTGACAAAGCATTCTCCGTGTTCATATGGATTGAGGGTACCGGGATCTACATTGATGTAGGGATCGAACTTTTGAATGGTTACCCGGATGCCCCTGGCCTGTAACAATTTAGCCAGGGATGCGGCTATAATTCCTTTCCCCAGCGAAGAAGTAACACCTCCTGTAACAAAAATATATTTGGCCATAATACTTATATTAAGACAACGAAGAACTCAGTAAATTAAAATGATATGACCTGTTGAATTACAGATGTAAAACAGTAACCAGAAGGTCATGCAAACCTACGGCAAATTTTTCATTCGTCCGAAAAGGTAAAAACAGATTGTGGATAAATGGAGTACAGAAAGACCAGGGGAAATATTATTTGATGAGATTGACCAGCATGTATTCAAAACCGGACTTATTTTCAGCAGCTTGTCTGCGAAGGGCCACGGTCCTAGCCGACTGGGTAAAGGCGGTATCGGCGGGATGTTTTTCAGCCTGGTTGATCTTGGCGGCGTGAAAAAGTATAATAATCAGTATTTCTAAAGCAAGTACGTAACTGCTGGTTTTGGTTTTCATGGTTTGGATTCTTAACATATTCTGTTAAGCGGCTAAGGGATTACTCTTACGGCTATAACGGTAAATTTCCCTCTATATTTCAATAAATGCAAGCGAAACGGCCGGGATTTATGCACATTTCAAGACAATCACTTGATTATCAGTTGGTGATTAATCGTGGCCGATCTTCTGGTAGCTGGCTACCAGCCCTTTGATGAGCGAGGAGCTGAAACCCCGGTGTTCCATTTCATTGAGGCCAGCGATGGTACAGCCCTTGGGAGTGGTTACTTTGTCAATCTCCTGTTCGGGATGGGTTTGCTTTTTCAACAACAATTCAGCCGCCCCTTTGACGGTTTGGGCGGCAATCAGACTGGCTGTGGCCGCATCAAAGCCAATTTCGATTCCTCCCTGAATATTGGCCCGGATATAGCGCATGGCAAAAGCGGTCCCGCAGGCGCCCAGTACGGTGGCCGCATCCATGAGTTTTTCCTCGATGCGGACGGCACTTCCCAATTGGTTAAAGATCTCCATGATTTCCTGGAATTGTTCCGGATTCACGTCCTTCCCCGCCAGGCAGGTCATGGATTCCCGGATGGCGATGGCAGTATTGGGCATGGCCCGGACGATGGGTATCTGATCGGGTACCAGACTGGCCAGATGGGGTATGCCTACGCCGGTCACCACGGAAACCAGGATATGTTTCCCTTTTTTAAATCCCTCTTTCATTTTCGTGAGGACTTCATCCACTTGAAAAGGTTTTACCGCCAGGATGATCAAGCCGGCATAATTTAACGCGTCTTCATTGTGCGTGCTGACCAGAACGCCCTTTCTTTCCAGGGCATGGAGATGTTCGATGGAACGGCGGGTGATCAGGATATGGCCCGGATTGATGAATCCACTTTGAATAAGTCCTTCGGCAATGGCCATGCCCAGGTTGCCGCCACCAATAATGCCAATCTTATTGATCATGGGTTAATAAAAATTAGGGGTTGAAAGATAATTTTTGACATAGTCCAAAACGCCTTCTTCCAGTGAATAAAAAGGTTGGGTATATCCGGCCGCCTGCAATTTTTCCATGCGTGCTTCCGTAAAATACTGGTATTTATCCCGGATATCTTCCGGCATATCAATGTAATCAATATTTACCGGCTGACCGGCTCCCTGGAAAGTAGCGCGAACGAGTGCCTCAAAAGTCCGGGCCTGACCGGTACCCAGATTGTACAAACCACTGAGGGGTATCTGCTGGAAATTTTTCATCATCCAAAAACAAACTTCTAAAATATCTTTTACATAAATAAAATCACGGAGTTGCTGGCCGTCCTCAAAATCGGGACGATGGGATTTAAAAAGTTTTACCCTTCCGCTTTTTTTTATTTGCTGAAAGGCGTGCCAGATTACGCTGGCCATCCGGCCTTTGTGGTATTCATTGGGACCGTAAACATTGAAAAATTTTAAGCCTGCCCAAAACGGCGGATGGCTTTGCTGTCGGATGGCCCATTTGTCGAATTCGTTTTTTGATATACCGTAGGCATTCAGGGGTTCGAGTTTGAAAGGCAGTTCGTGGTCATCGCTGTATCCGAGCGCTCCTGATCCGTAAGTAGCCGCTGAAGAAGCGTACACCAGCGGAATTTGTTTGAGCATGCAGTAGTCCCAGACTGATTGCGAATACTGGAGGTTTAACCGCTCGTGGACCGCATAATCGAATTCGGTGGTGTCTGTTCTGGCACCCAGATGAAAAACAAATTCCACGACCGGCTTTCTCAGATCCAGCCACTGGAAGAAATCGTCTCGTTCCACCTGGTTCCTGAATTTTTTTCCTTTCAGATTATTGACCTTATCCAGCCGGCTGAATTCATCGACCAGGATGAGGTTATCATATCCCTGTTCATTGAGAAAACCGGTGAGACAGCTGCCAATAAATCCTGCAGCGCCTGTAACGACAATGGTGGATGATTTGGTCATGCCTCAACAATTGACATCATTTCTTTTTCGATGGCTGTATCGTATTCATGTTTCCACTCCCGGATATCACCCCAGTTTTCGCTGTCCACTTCCACCCCGGAAGGGGTCACCATACCCAGTTTTTCAAGTGCCATTCCCTCCATTCGTTTTTCAAAAGCTTTCACCTTCTCCCGCTGGACCGAAACCACCACCCGGCTCTGTGATTCTCCAAACCAATACGCATCCCGGCGGAAGGATTCATCTTGGCAGTGCACGGAAAATCCCAGGTTACGGTGAAATCCGCTTTCTGCCAGCGCCACAAACAAACCCCCTTCGGCCACATCATGTGCCGATTCCACGAGTCCCTCCTGGATACAGGTCAAAAGCCTGGACTGCATTTGATATTCTTCCTCCAGATCAAAATAAGGAGCCGGACTAAACTCCACCCCGTGGAGGGCATGAAGAAAAGCAGATGAATTGATATCGTTCCTGGATTTCCCGATCATAAAAATCAGGTCTCCGGGACGCTTAAAAAACAGGGTCATTTTCTTTTGCGTGTCTTCCAGCAGACCAACCATTCCGATGGTCGGTGTGGGATATATTGCCCCTTCCGGATGCTGATTATAAAAGCTGACGTTTCCTCCGGTAACGGGGGTATCAAATTTAATACAGGCTTCTCCCATTCCTTTTACCGCGTGAACAAACTGGTAGTATACTTCCGGATCATAAGGATTTCCAAAATTAAGGCAGTTGGTCACGCCCAGTGGAATGGCACCCGTACAAACCAGGTTGCGCGCGGCTTCTGCCACAGCGATCATCGCGCCTTTTTGTGGATCGGCCAGCACGTAACGGCTGTTGCAGTCGGTTGTCATCGCGATCCCCTTGGTTGTTCCCAAGACGACGACCACGGCCGCATCCGAAGGCTCATTGGTAGACGTATTGGCAGCGCCGACCGTGCTGTCATATTGTACGCTGATCCAACGTTTGGAGGCGATGGACGGAAGTCGGATGAGGGCGTCGGCGACCGCCTGCAGATTTTCTGATGGCGCAATAGAGTCCGGATCGAAAGCTTTTATTTTTGCAAAATAAGCCGGTTCACTGAATGGGCGCGTGTATTGCGGGGCGCCTCCCCCCAGGACCAGTTCCTCGGCGGGTATGACGGCCTGTAGTTGTCCTTCATGATAAAAACTCAGCAGCTTGTCATTGGTTACTTCACCGATATTGGAACAGGGAAGATCCCACTTTTCAAAAATCGCGGTGACTTTTTTCTCTTTTCCTTTTTCCACGACCATCAGCATGCGCTCCTGGCTTTCACTAAGCAAGAGCTCCCAGGCCTTCATACCCGATTGGCGGGTAGGCACTTTATCTAAATCGATGCGCATACCGACTTCACCTTTGGCACTCATTTCAGCCGTCGAACAAATGATGCCGGCAGCACCCATATCCTGCATGCCCACCACGGCACCCGTTTCAATTACTTCCAGACAGGCTTCCAAAAGTTTTTTCTCCTGAAAGGGATCTCCCACTTGCACGGCAGGGAGTTCCTGAACAGATTCCTTGGTGATATTGGCAGAGGCAAAAGAAGCGCCCCCGATGCCATCCTTACCTGTTGCGCTGCCCACAAAAAAAACAGGATTTCCTTTACCCAGTGCGGTAGCCGAAATGGTTTTCCCTTTTTGAACGATGCCGACACTCATCGCGTTTACCAGGGGATTGGTATGGTAACATTCATCAAAATATATTTCGCCTGCTACGGTTGGAACCCCGAAACAATTTCCGTAATGGCCGATCCCATGCACCACGCCAGCCAGCAGGTGTTGGGTTTGCGGGTCTTCCAACTTTCCAAAACGAAGTGAATTGAGTGAAGCAATGGGACGCGCTCCCATGGTAAAAATATCCCGGTGGATTCCTCCTACGCCCGTGGCTGCTCCCTGAAAGGGTTCTATGGCGGAAGGATGGTTGTGCGATTCAATTTTGAAAACCACTCCCAGACCGTCGCCGATATCCATGAGGCCGGCGTTTTCCTCTCCGGCTTTGACCAGCATTTTTTTTCCGTCCCGCGGAAGCGTTTTCAGCCAGCGGATGGAGTTTTTATAACTGCAATGTTCACTCCACATCGCACTGAAGGCGCAGAGTTCGGTAAAATTGGGAGTGCGTCCCAGTTTCTGACAAATAAGATCAAACTCTTCCGGCGTTAGCCTGAGTTGTTCAGCGGTTTTGACAGTAATATCCATGTTCATCGGGGAAACCGCAAATTTACGAAGAGCCTGTTAATCTATTCTATAATTTTAACATCCCATGAAGATCGCCTTCGTACACAATCACCAAGCTTTTTTGCCTGAACTCGCCGCTTACCAGGATTTTTTTCTAATGCAAAACATAGAGACCTGCGTGGCCACCTATGGCAGGGAAAATGAATCGGGTGCGGATGTATACTGGTATCTGATGGGATTTTATCCCCGGGCGTTTAACAAAAAAAAACTGATCATCCATGAATACTCTTCCGCTTCGGTTCCACCTTACCGTAAGATGAAGGATTTTCTGAAAAGCCGGTTCACACCCCGTCCACATTTCCGTCTCTACCTCAATGAATATGTCCGGGAACAAATAAATATCCATGACGAAGTGCCTTTTGGCTATCGGGATATGGGGGTCGGCGAATCCTTTTTGCAACCATCCGAGATCCCCGCAGGAAAAAAGGAATTCGATTTTATCTATTCCGGAAATCTTTCCGCGACCAGAAAACTGGAAAAGCTACTGAAGGTATTTGATCAGGGCAACCTCAAAGCGCACTCCATCCTCGTGCTGGGCAAGGACGAAAGCGGGCTCTCCAAAACCTTTGCACATTGTTCCAATATTTTATTTCAAACCGCCGTGCCGTGGAAGGAGGTTCCCAGTTATCTGGTCCGGGCAAGTTATTCGGTAAATTTTATTCCGGATGAAGAACCGTACAATGCTCAAACTTCTACAAAATTCCTGGAGTACGCTGCCATGAAAATCCCCATAATCAGTACCAATTATTTTTGGATGGCGGAATTCCAGGAACGATATGGAGGCAACTATTTTTTATTAAAAGAAGACCTTTCCAACCTGACCTGGGAGAGGATCATCCAATTTCCCTATGCCTTTCCCGCTCTGGATAGCTGGCGATGGGAAGAAAAGATCAGGGCTTCGGGTGTCTTGGAATTTTTGAGTCAGGCAGAAAATAAGGGAAGGAAATAAACCAGGGAGGTCCTTAAAAAACCTGATTTTTTATACTTGTTGTTTCCGGATCCTCAAGAACCTGCAAGGTTTTATCGTATTCAGCCAGAATCCTTTCTATGCCAAATTTTTCCGTCACGAGCGCCCGGCCATTTTTTCCCATTTCTGTGCGGCGAACGGCTGGCAGGGCCATCATTTCCTCCATACGGTTTACCAGGTCTCTTACCTGGTTGGGCGCGCATAAAAATCCATTTTCGCCTTCTCTAACCACTTCCTTACAACCCGTAATCAGGGAAGTGATGATGGGAATTTCCATGGCAGCCGCTTCCAGCAGACAGCGGGGTATGCCTTCGTGGTAAAAAGAAGGAAAGACAAAACAATCCGCCTGCCGCAAGAAGGGCCGGACATCTTTTGCAAATCCCCCGTAGTGTATCACCCCCTTTTTCTGCCAGTATTTCAACTCCGATTCTGAAATGGAATCGGGATGATGCTTTTCAAAAAAACCAATCAGTTCAAAACGGATATCGCGGTATTTATTCTTCAGGATCCGGGCGGCATCGACGTAAACCCCCACCCCCTTTGATTTCAGCAAACGCGTTCCCATCAGAAACTGAAAGGCCTTGGTTCGGGCAACCGGCCTGTGGGCCTGGGGAAAAAAATGCGCCGTATTGATTCCCTCTCCCGGTAAAATTTTAATTTTTCCCGCACCGACCAATTTTTTTTCAATGAACAGGTTGGCGTCTTCCTCGTTGAGAAACCACACTTCTTGGGCTTTTTTAAATGCCCGTCGATAAAGAAAGGAAACCACCCGGTTGAGCCAGTTACGCCGGTCAAAAGTATAACCTAGGCCCGTCACGACCGCTACGGACTGAATCCCGGTTTTTGCCGCAGCCATCGATCCATAAATATTGGGTTTGATGACGTAGTGAAAAATAAAATCCGGCTGAACCGTTTGGTATATTTTTTTTAGGGCCTGGTACAATCCGTAGTCCAAAAGCGGGTTTTCTGAGCGGTTATTGAACCGGATGTTGAGAAAACTGCAGCCTGCCTTGGTTAATTCGACCGTAAACTCGTCGCTGGGTGCGATGATCAGTACATCAAAACGAATCAGGAGGTGACGGATCAGGTCCATCCGAAAATTATACAAGGACCAGGCACTATTGGCCACCAATGCGATTTTTTTTCTCTGCTTTTCAGGCTGATTCAGGATCATCCGTCGATATTAAATTCAAATTTATAGATTTGGGGATTCAAAATCAGGTAAAGTTCCCATGCTTGCATACTTTCTGTTTTTCTTTTACCTGTTTTCAGGAATTATTTTGATGCATTTTATCATACGGCGCAAAATATTCCCTTTTACCATCTATCACACGGCTTCTATTTTATTGTTTAAAATATTCATGGGATGCCTCTATGGCTGGCTATTTCTACATTTTTACGGTGGTGACGACACCTGGTATTATTTCCTGGAATCAAGGGACCAGACCAATCTGCTGATTGTTCATCCCGTCCGTTTTTTTCGGGAATTCGGACCGGTTTTCTCCCTGCAGCTGACCCATTACCGGGTCTGGGACGCTTTGTTGTTTTATATCGCTCATTTTGAAGAGTGGTTTATGGTCAAGGGGCTGGCCATCTTGAATTTGCTGAGCGGCAAGAATTATTATATCGACGTACTTTGGTTTGAATTTTTAACCCTCCTAGGACCCCTGCTGTTGTTTAAGATGCTGGCGCGTGCCTTTCCGTCGAGGACCGGCATGAATTTTCTGCTGATTTTTTTTGTACCCTCGGTTGTTTTCTGGTGCAGCGGCATCCGGGCCGAGGGGCTGCTGTTGTTGTTTATGGCGATCACGCTCTATAACGGCCAGGAATATGCGCTGCGACCCCGCTGGACGCTGCTGCCGGGTTTGGCGCTGGGTTTATTAGGTTTGCTGCTGATCCGCTATCAGTTTCTGGCTGTTTTTCTTCCGGCCTTCCTGGCTTTCTGGATAAGTGTAAAAAAACAAACCGCTTCCCCTGTTTTTTTTAAGCGGATCTATCTTTTTGGAGCTGTCTGTGTTCTGGCCAGCCTTTTTCTACCCCCCACCTACCAGCTTTCCCGTCCCCTGGTGAAATCCCAATCCAGTTTTTTCAGGCTCCATGGAAACACCCGCTACGGCCTAGACAGTCTCCAGCCGGGCCCGATCTCTTTTTTAAAGGTGTTGCCCCAGGCCGCAGCCAATACCAGGCTTCGCCCCTATCCCTGGGAAGGAAAAAACCTGCTCCAATCGGTTTCTTCCATCGATATTCTCTTGTTGCTTACCGGTGTGCTGTTTTTTTTCCTAAGCCCCGAGCGTAAAAAACAGGTTTCCCATCCACTCTACTGGTTTTTTCTCTTTTACGGGATCAGCCAGCTCGTCCTGATTGGATACGCCGTCCCCTTTCCCGGTGCCATCGTTCGCTACCGTTCCTTCTGCTTTCTGTTCCTTTTTCT
>JABDAN010000001.1 GCA_013289175.1 Bacteroidota bacterium | reverse complement strand
GGCAGGCAATGCCTACAACAGTGATTTTGGAAACTATATCAGCTTCTTTGACGTAGATGATTCACTCAAAACCTTCACGGGAGACCGAAACGAATTTCTCGGACGCAATGGGACTTATAAAAATCCCGAGGCCATGGGCAAGTCGAAACTTTCCGGCAGGGTAGGAGCTTCTCAGGATGCCTGCGGAGTACTGCAGTCTGCCATGGACCTGACGGATTCGGAAGAAAAAACACTGGTCTTCCGCCTGGGTGCGGGGCGTGACCAGTACAATGCTTTGCAAACCGCAAAAAAAACAAAGGGTATTGCCGCAGCCGAAAACGCCCTACAGGCTGTCAAGAATTTCTGGAAGAAAACCCTTTCAACCATCCGGGTTGAGACCCCAGATGCCTCGATTAATATATTGTTCAATGGCTGGCTTAACTATCAAACCCTGGCTTCCCGCATTTGGGGAAGAAGTGGATTTTATCAGTCTGGAGGCGCTTTTGGATTCCGCGATCAGTTGCAGGATGTTTTATCCCTGTTGCACAACCGTCCGGACCTTGTCAAACAGCAGATACTGTTGAGTGCGTCCAGGCAATTTAGGGAAGGAGATGTACAGCACTGGTGGCATCCTCCCATGGGAAGGGGCGTCAGAACCACCTGTTCGGACGACTATCTCTGGCTGCCGTACGTCGTATCCCGATATGTACAGCATACCGGCGATGAAAACATTCTGAATGAAAGCGTGAAATTTATTGAAGGAAGACTTTTGAATCCGGGGGAGGATTCCAACTATGAATTGCCGACGGTATCTGATCAGGCGGTATCCTTGTACGAGCACTGTAAATTGGCTGTCCGCCATGGGATGCATTACGGAGCCCATAGTTTGCCCCTGATCGGCTCGGGTGACTGGAACGATGGTATGGACAAAGTAGGTCATGAAGGCAAAGGCGAATCGGTATGGCTGGCTTTCTTTCTTTTCGATGTCCTCACGCGTTTTCAAAAACTCACGGTGCTGAAAAAGGATAAGGATTTTTCCGCCCTCTGTATAAAAGAATCAATTCATATTAAGAAAAGCATTGAACTGAACGCCTGGGATGGCAACTGGTATCTCCGGGCTTTTTTTGATGACGGAACACCCCTGGGTTCTGCACACAATGAAGAATGCAAGATCGATTCCATTCCCCAAAGCTGGGCTGTTCTCTCAGGCGGAGGTTCACCGGAACACAATGGAACGGCCATGGCATCGGCTTACCAGTACTTGGTAAAAAAAGATCCATCCCTGATCAAACTTTTTGACCCGCCTTTCAACCGGGCCATTCCCAATCCGGGTTATATCCGGGGATACCTTCCAGGTGTTCGGGAAAACGGAGGTCAGTATACCCATGCAGCCGTCTGGATGATCATGGCCACCGCCGCTCTAAAGAACAATGAACAAACCTATGACCTGATCAACCTGATCAATCCGCTCAACCACGGATCAACCCCTGCGGGTATTGAGAAATATAAAACAGAACCCTATGTCATCGCCGCCGATGTCTATGCAGTCGAAAATCACGAAGGCATGGGTGGATGGACATGGTATACCGGATCGGCGGGATGGATGTACCAATTGCTCGCAGAATCTTTCTTTGGTCTGAAACGAACCGCCAACCGGCTTACCTTAGATCCTTGTATTCCCAACCACTGGCAGCACTGGGAAATTCATTATCAATTCGTGGATACGCGCTATCACCTGGTATTTGAAAAAAATAAATCGGTCACCAAAGTCTTGATTCAACTCGACGGGGCAGAGCAGGAATCGGGTGATTTGCTTTTGGTCAATGACCGGCTGGATCATGAAGTGATGGTCCTGGTTCCTTATTAAAATAGGCCCTGGTGTGGTAACAAGTTTTTTCCTCAGGGATTTAAAATAATTATCGTCAGGAAAGGTCGATGGACTTCAGGGGTCTAATTGAGGTATTTATTCAGCTCTCCCAGACTAATGGGTTTTTCCCAGATCCGCACAGAGGAAAGATTTTTGGAGAAATTGTGATCGTATTGAAAAGCACTGATGAGGTTGATGCGGGTCTGCGGGAAATGCTCAATAATATATTCCGTTTTTTCCCAACCCAGGCCATCGGGCAGGTTATTGTCCAGAAAAAGAATATCGGGCCGGATGGATTCCATGTTTTTCATTCCCTCTTCCAGGGTGTGAAAAATATGCACTTCAAAATTCTTTTTGATAAAATAGTTTTTCATTAACAAACAAAAATCTGTTTCATCATCTATAATGAGCACTCGCTTACCTGTATCAGAGAGCTTATCCATTGGAAAAGTCACAGCCAGCAATAATTTTTTTGAAGTATTCAAATATAACAACTGTAAGACAATTGGTTGTAAAAAATTATTACACAACAAGGGATGACCTGTAGAAAATCATCTACATCAGGTTAAATTTAAATTGAAATCATTGGAAATGCCTATCAAATGTGGGTCTGGCACGATCTTCCTATTAGATTCAGTATAGCTTTTAAACTTTTTTAACCTTCAAATTTTTTTATGAGGAGTCTATTGTATCTCATCGCAGTTATCTTGATTATTGGATGGATCTTGGGGTTTTTCGTATATAGTGCGGGTGGGTTGATTCATATTTTATTGGTTATCGCCATTATCGCGCTGCTACTGGGCGTGATCAGAAGTGCCTGACGTTTTCATTTTCGAATGGAAATGCTCATCCCTGATGAGCATTTTTCTTTTTGGAGATTTTTTCACTTATTAAAATGATTTTTTATGCATATCATCGAAAAAATTCAGAAAAATCTGGGATTTAATGCGCTGGAAAAAATTGATCCCAATACACAGGAAACGGTCGGCCCGGACAATCCCCTGGGAAATAATGCACTGGCACAGGCAGGCATACCGGCCGTATTGTTGGGTATTTACAACCGGCTCGAAACAGATCCGACCGGAGACGTGCTGTCGCCATCGGACAATTTACTGGTTAGTATTTTTGGGAAATCCAAGGACCTCGTTTTAGCACGGATTTCTGAGTACGCCAAAAACAAAGACGTACACCGGGAACAGGAGTTAGAACATATCGCCAAAGAGTCGGTTCGGGTGATTAAAGAAGAAATAGGTACAGACGCCAGTGAAAATTCAATCAGAAATTTTGTATCTAAAAACAAACCGGAAGTGTTGCTTTATTTGCCACCCTCCCTGGAGCTGGGTAAACTGTTTGAGAACAACAACCTGGATGACAGAACGGGGAAAATGGAAGGTCCGGTCTCCAGCTTTATGCATCGAATGGAAAAATCTTTTAACACATCCAGCAGCAACTAGGAGGATGACTTGGGATAATCTGCCGGAAGGGTAGGCTGATGATTGGATGGGGACTTATGTTTTTTAAAGATCCGGTCTATCAGAAGGCCTGCCTTTTCCTTTATGCTGTCGGCATTTTTAGATACGATGCCTGCCATTCCCCACTGTATGGCTCGTCCCAGGGTCTTGCTGACAACGCCGTTCATTTTGCCAATCAATAATTTTCTCCCAAGAAATCCCGAGCCGATCCCCAGAATTACATTGATAAGATCTTCTTTATTTTCCCCTGAAAAAACAGAGCGCACTCCACTTTTAACCAGGTTGAGTGGTTTGAGATTTTCTGAAACAGTCATAAAAGTCTGCTGAATATCTTTTTCCTGAGCGGCTGCCTTTAACTCCAGAATACGAATGGCCTCCTGGAGATCTGCTGCTTTTGTAGCTTTTTTCATATTGGGACTATTTCAGCATTTTGTTGATAAAGCCGTTGGCAATGGGCGTCTTGATCCACTTGTTGCGCTGAACATACATGAGCAGCAAAACGAGGGCATAAAATCCCCCCACAATAAAGAATCCATTGTGACTGGAACCTACCAGTTTACCCAGCAGTAATGCCACAGCGATGCTGATAAATACAATAACCAGGGAAGCGATGAAAATCATCGACACCATGACAATCACAGAGGAGAGTACATCGGCCGATTTGTCGATCGTTTTTAGTTTGGTCAGCTCAATTTTAGTTTCCAGATAATCCTTTGATTTATCTATCAGCGTCTTAATGGAGTCGTTAGTAGTCATATAAAAAAATTACTCAAAGTTAACTACTTTAAAATACCCTGTACTTTATCCTGTATCTGATCGACAAAATCATTGAATTTCCCTTTTAGATCTTCCTTTAGATCCCGGCTTCCCTTTAAAAGGTTCTTACTGGTTTCTCGTCCTTTCTTCGAAGACAGGACAAGGGTTAGGACGACACCGGCTGCCAGACCGGTTAGTAAACCGGCCACAATCTTTTTTTGGGTCATTTTGATAATTATTTAGAATACAACCTCAAAAAATCAAGCCAGCGAAATTTTAATCCCAAAATTCCAGGGTTTACAACCGTTGAATGGAATAAATTTCAGGCTTCACCTCTATGAGTGAGTGGGTATGAAACTCCACGGTTCCCGGCAAAGCAGGCCCTATAAACATGGCGAAGTGCCAAAAACAGGAGGGCATGATCTTCCTATAGATATCCAAAACGATCACCAGCATGTCAACCCTTGATACCCGTCTACCCACCTGGTTGCCTTTTAAATCTACTTTTCAAGGAGCAGGAGATTTTCTACTGTTCAATATTCGGTTTTTTAAAGAAGCTTTCAAACGTCCTTTTGAATGGAAGGAGTTTTGGTTTCAGTGTTATAAGATGGGCAATAAATCGCTGCCTCTGGTACTGATTACCGCATTCATCATGGGACTGGTGCTGACACTTCAAACGCGTCCTTCGCTGGTTAATTTCGGCGCCGAAGCGCTTTTACCGGGTATGGTTTCCGTCAGCGTCATCAAAGAAATCGGACCGGTCATTACGGCGGTGATCTGCGCCGGAAAAATCGGAAGCAGAATCGGAGCGGAACTGGGATCGATGAAGGTCACCGAACAAATTGACGCCATGGAAGTATCGGCGATCAATCCCTTTCGATATCTGGTTGTTACCCGTGTACTGGCTGCAACCTTTATACTTCCCTTTCTGGTTATTTTTGCTGACACCATTTCCATTCTTTCTTCCTGGCTGGCTTACAATATCCACGGAGACATGTCGCTCACCAGTTATTTCACTGCCGCCCTGTCCAAGCTTGACTGGATAGATGTCGTCCCCTCCTGTATTAAATCCGTTTTTTTTGGAATGGCCATTGGGATCATTGGTTGTTATAAGGGTTTCAATGTGGAAGGCGGAACAGCCAGTGTCGGAACAGCTGCCAACTCTTCGGTGGTCACCGCCTCGCTCGCCATTTTTTTTATTGACATGATTACCGTTCAACTTACCGATTTGCTTTAAACATAACTGCATGGATTCAGAAGTAGTAGTCAGCATCAAAGGATTAAATAAAACTTTCCGGGAGAAAAAAGTTCTTCAAGGAATCGACCTCATCCTGCACAGGGCAGAAAATGTGGTGGTCTTGGGTAAATCGGGCTCCGGCAAATCCACCTTGATAAAATGCATGGTTGGCTTGACTGAACCGGATGAAGGAGAAATCTGCATTTTAGGAAAGGACATGGCTGATATCGACTATGAAGAACTCAACCAGCTGCGCATCCGGATGGGTTTTCTCTTTCAGAGTGGGGCCCTGTATGATTCCATGACGGTATCGGAAAACCTCGCTTTTCCTTTGCGTCACCACCATAAGGATCTCCCCAGAGAGAAAGTGGAGGAGATGATCCGGGAAGTTTTGGAAAATGTTGGGTTACCGGAGGCTGGAGATATGATGCCTTCCGAACTCTCGGGAGGCATGAGTAAACGGATCGGACTGGCAAGAACCCTGATCCTGAAACCTGAAATCATGCTCTACGACGAGCCGACTACAGGACTGGATACCGCGACCGCCATAGAAATCAACAGCCTCATCTTAGATATGCAAAGGAAATATAAGATTTCCTCGGTCATCATTACCCATGACATCCGGTGTGCAAAAATGACCGCTGATCGGGTGGTGATGATTAAGGAAGGCAGCATTGTTGCCGAAGGCAGTTTTGAGGAACTGGAGCACAACGAGGATGAGTGGATTAAATCTTTTTTTGAATAAAATAATTAAAGAATAGGATCATGAAGTCAAAAGGTTCGAATACATGGAAATTGGGCATGTTCATCGTCAGCGGAATGGTTTTGCTCGTCTTGGGATTGTTTTTTATTGGCAAACAGAAAAATCTTTTTGTTTCTGTATTCCAGTTGAAAGCCATTTTTAACAATGTGAGCGGACTCAAAGCTGGAAACAATGTCCGGTTTGGGGGTATTGCCATCGGCACCGTGGAAAGCATTCAATTGCTGACCGACACTTCCGTTTTGGTGAATATGAGTATCAAATCCGAAGTCAGGAAATTTATAAAGCAGGATGCATCGGCCAGCATTGGTTCCGACGGCTTGGTTGGTGACCGCGTCGTGATCATTTCTCCCGGGACAACCAACAAAGAAACCGTCCGGGACAACGAAGTGCTCGCTTCCCACACGCCGGTAGAAACCGAACAGATTATGGAAGGACTAAAAACTTCTGCCGACAACGCCGCCCTGATTACCCAACAATTGGCAGAAGTCGCCTACAAAGTAAATCATGGACATGGTATCATTGCCCGATTGCTAGGAGATTCAAGTCTGGGTAATAACTTAAACGCGACCATGGTCAATTTGAAAAAAGGCACGGCCGGGCTGGATGAAAATATGGAAGCTGCCAAACACAATTTCCTGCTGCGGGGTTATTTCAAAAAGAAGAAAAAAGAAGAGGATAAAAAAAATAAAGAAGCCGAGGAAAAGAAAAAACAGCCGGAAGACAGCCATGTTCCCGACAAGGAAAGCACCGATAAATCCAAAGGGTAACGGGGAATCGCTTGGGAATCAATCTCCCTTTTCCCCAATTTGGGTATTTATTTCCCCAAACACTGGGCGTTTAGGGCTAAATAAGGTAATTTAAGGGTTGAAATTTCTGGTGTTTTTTTTGTCTTTATTCAGGAAACAAAGAAAATCGCATGCTTCATCAGCTTCAGTCTCAAAAGCTACAGCATAAGATCCTTCCGCATCACATTGCTTTGCTCAACCTCCTGCACTTGGATTCACTTTCCTTGGAACAAAGGATTGAAGACGAAATCAATGAAAATCCGGCTTTGGAAGAAAATGCCAGTTCAGAAGATGACGGGTTGGATAAGTTTTCAAAAGAAACAGTCCAGGATTTTCAGAATTGGGAGGAATATGGATACGATGATATTCCAGACTACAAAACGGAATATGAAAATTATCTGCCCTCCGATAAAATGCCGGACCGACAGATTGCAGAGACCCTGGATTTCAGGGAGGAATTAAAAAAACAATATCGTTTTATAGAACGGGATCCTTCCGGATATCCGCTGGCAGATTTTATCATCGATTCGCTGGACGAAAGTGGATTTCTGACGCATAATCTGGACACGGTTGCAGAAGAGATTTCCTTTAAACAAAATATCTGGATACAGGGGGATGCCCTGGAGCCCATTTTAAAGGATATACAGGAGCTTGACCCACTGGGTTGCGGATCGAGAAATTTAGGAGAGTTTTTTTTAATACAACTCTGCAAACGATCCGGTAAGGCTCCTCATCATCAGGCAGCACTCGAACTGGTCCGGGACCATTTTGACGATCTGCACGCTTGTAACATTGAAAAAATACGTCGGGATATGAAAATGAGGGACGGACAAATGAAAGAAGTATTGCAGGTACTGGCCTCTTTGAAAACCAGGCCTTTTACTGGCTCCACCAATTCCATTCAGGTGAATAATACGGTATTCCCGGATTTTATTATTACCGTGGAGGCGGATGAAATCATGGTTACTCTGGCCAGACAACGGTCGGCTTCTCTTCACGTGAATCAGACCTGGGCAGAGACCGTCCAGCAGATGGATAATGATAAATCCACAGACCGGGGTACCCGGCAGTATATGCGCAGTAAGCTGGCTTCCGCTCAGTGGTTTATTAAAGCCATTCGCGAACGGGAAACCAATATGCTCAAAGTGATCAAGGCCATTATCCATTTCCAAACCGAATATTTTAAATACGGGGACACCATGCAACTTAAACCCATGGTCCTTAAAAATATCGCCGAGATCGTCGGATTGGATATTTCTACCGTTTCCCGCATTACCTGTAACAAATATGCGGATACCCCGTTTGGGATGATCCTGCTGAAAAATTTATTTACAGAAGGACTTTCCAACAAAGAAGGAACGGTCATCAGCAATAAAGTTATTCAGCGAATAGTAGAAGAGGTCGTACAGAAAGAAGACAAGAAAAAACCCTATACCGATCAGGAACTCACCGATATTCTATCTGGCAAAGGTTATATCGTGGCGCGCAGAACCATAGCCAAATATCGCGATCAGCTCAACATTCCAGTTGCGCAGATGAGATCTTTGTTCTTTTAACACAACACCAAAACCATTTTGAACACAAATTAGATGTTTATGAAAAAAGTTCTAGTTATAGATGATGACAGAGACATTTGTTTGTTATTGAATCGCTTTCTTTCCCGCCGGGGTTACGAGGTGATCGAAATGTATACTGGGAAAAAAGCCATCGCCTGGATGGACAACAATCAACCCAATCTGGTGATGTGTGACTACAGGCTGGGTGACATGGATGCCATGGAGATGCTCACCAGCATAAAAAATAAATATCCCGAAGTACCGGTGATTATAATTACCGGATACAGCGATATGCGTACCGCTGTAAAAGTGATGAAAATGGGAGCTTACGATTATATTACCAAACCGCTCTTGCCAGATGAAATCATCCACACCATTCAACAAGCCATCGAACACAGTGAAAACAACCATACCAAACCCTCTGCGAAGACAAAGACAGCGACCTCCGAAAAAGCCGAACCTGAAACCGTCGGTCTTACCTATTCGGGTAAGTATATTTTCGGAGACTCTGAATCCTTCAAAAAAATATTAAAACAGGTAGCCCTGGTCGCACCCACCAGTTACAGTGTCATTATATACGGAGAAACGGGCAGTGGCAAGGAATCCATTGCGGCCGAAATTCACAAAAGAAGCAAAAGAAGCAGCAAACCTTTTATAGCCATCGATTGCGGCGCTTTGTCAAAGGAGCTGGCCGCCAGTGAATTGTTTGGACATGAAAAGGGTTCATTTACAGGAGCCATGAATCAAAAAGTGGGGTGTTTTGAACTGGCCAATGGGGGAACCATTTTTCTGGACGAGGTAGCCAACCTGCCCTATGACGTGCAGGTTTCTTTACTGCGTGTCGTACAGGAAAGAAAAATGAGGAGGGTGGGAGGAACCCGGGATATTGAGCTGGACGTCAGAATCCTGATTGCCAGCAACGAACTGCTCTGGAATGCGACCCGTTCCGGTAAGTTCCGCGAAGACCTCTATCACCGGTTCAATGAATTCTCCATAGAAATTCAGCCACTGCGGGAAAGAAGGGACGACATCATGCTTTTTGCCGCGCACTTTCTGCAGACCACCAACGAAGAACTCGGTAAACAGGTGAAGGGATTTGAACCGGATGTAGAAGAAATTTTCAGAAAATATGTCTGGTATGGTAACCTGCGCGAGTTAAAGAATGTCATTAAACGCGCCACGCTCCTGACGGAAGGCGACTTTATCGAAGCCAAGACCCTGCCATTTGAAATTTCCAACTACAGCAAACTTCAGTTTGGTGACCAGCCAGTACCCGTGGGCCTGAATGGCAGTTCGCCGGCGGTGGCAGAAACCAAGACCAGTGGCAACAGCAAAATTAATTTAAGTGAGAGTTCGCTCAAGGAAGCCAGTATTGACGCAGAATATGAAATGATCCTGCAGGCACTCAAAGAATCCAATTATAATAAAAGTAAAGCGGCGCAGTTGTTGAAAATCGATAGAAAAACGCTTTACAATAAGATGACTTTGTACGAGGAAATGAAAAACCACTAGCAATGACCGATCCTTCGTTTGTACTAAACTCAAGCCCTTTCATGATCGCTGACAACACGCCTGTAAAAGTTTTAATCATCGACGACGATGAGGAGGATTTTTATCTGACCAGTCAGTATATAAAAAAAATCAGGGGAAAGGAATTCATTATAGAATGGTGTTACCGCTATGGCGAAGCACTAGAGGCGATCGTTGAATCCCGGTTTGATATCTATTTTATAGACTACTATCTGGGAGCCAAGACCGGTCTTGAGTTGATGAAGGATGCCCTGGAACAAAACTGTGAACAACCCCTGATACTGCTCACGGGTATGGGCAACCAGAAAATTGACGTGGAAGCCATGCAGGCTGGCGCCTACGACTATCTGGTCAAACTGGAACTCAATACCGAAAAGCTGGAGCGTTGTATCCGTTACTCCCTGGAAAGGGCGGCGGTATTAAAAACGCTGCGTTCCAATGAACGAAAATTCAGGAGTATTTTCGAAAGGTCCAAGGATGCTGTTTTTTTAACCGATCAGCACCTTGTATTTAAAGACGTGAACTTCATCACTTCTGAAATGCTGGGTTATTCGAGGGAGGAACTGATGAGCCTGAACCTGAATCAATTTTTTGCTCAGCCCGAACAGGCCGAACTCGTCAACAACCTGCTTCGCACCGAGGGAAATGTGGAGGATATTGAAGTAGAAATGATCAGCCGCAATAAGGAAGGACTGCAGGCCGTACTGTCCCTGTCCATGGAAATGGATGCCGATGACAACCTCTATGTCCAGGGAATCATCCATGATATCTCCAATCTGAAAAAAGCAGAAAAAGCTACCCTGCAGGCAGAGAAGCTGGGGGCAGCCAACCGCCTGGTGCGTGCCCTGGCCCATGAAGTCAGAAATCCCTTAAACAATATAAACCTCTCTGTTGAACAACTCGCGCAGGAAAACGGATCAGAAACCGGCTCCGTGTATATGGATATTATCAGCAGAAACAGCAAGAGGATAAACGACCTGATCACCGAACTTTTGTTGTCCTCGTCGATGCCTCCGGAGAACATTCGGGAAAAAAAATCTCTTCAAAATATCCTGGATGAATCCATTGCCACCATTATTGACCGCATCACGCTTAAAAAAGTAAACTGGAAAGTGATATATCCCAACGAGCCTGCCTATATCATGGCCGATCCGCTAAAATTGAAGATTGCCTTTACCAATATCATCATCAACGCGATAGAAGCCATGCACGAGAACAACGGTGAGCTGGATATTTCTGTTACCAGCCAGAATGGACACCACCTGGTATCCATCAAAGACAACGGTACGGGCATCAGCAAAGAAACCCTTCCACATTTATTTGAACCCTATTTTACGTTCAAACGCAATGGTCTGGGAATGGGTCTGGCTACCACCCTTAACATCATCCAGTCCCACAAAGCGTCCATCGATGTTCAGACCGGACTGGACCAGGGGTCGAATTTTATACTCAAATTTGAGCGTGCATGATTGGGCTTAGAGAAGGGTAGGGGAAGCTTATCGGTTTAACTTTCCTTCAGTATTTTCAGCAAAACTTTCTCGGACGGGGAAAGCTCAGCGCTTTCTTCGGTATTCTCCACTTGCGTAAGCGCCCGACAGTAGCGGGAGAAATTATTCTCCTCATACAAACGAAGGAGTCCCGGATGGACATAATATTTTTTACAAATGGCTCTGGAATTGCCCAGCTTTTTACTGACCGAATCCAGCACAGTTACAATATTTTTTTTCCTCTCTGATTCCAGTGGTTCTTCCTCGAAAGCACAAAGGGTTTCCAGGGCATGAACGGAACCGGCCCAGGTTCTAAAATCCTTGGCGCTGAAATCCTTGCCGGTTGACTTTTTAATATATTCATTGACCATACCCGATTCGATGATCCTGCGGTTGCCGTTTTCATCGTAGTATTGAAAAAGCTCTTTGCCCGGAATGTCCCGGCATTGCTCTACGGTTCTGGCCAGTTTTTTATTTTTCAGGGTAATATCGTGTTCAATTCCCTTTTTTCCCCGGAAGGAAAATCGTATGCGGTCACCCGTTATGGAAACATGTTTGTCCTTCATCGTGGTCAGTCCATAAGATCCGTATAGCTTTTCGTAATTGCTATTTCCAATGCGGATATAGGTTCTTTCCATCAGACTGATCACGGTAGCCAAAACCTTTTCCTGGTTGAGTTCCCGCATCTGGAGATCGGACTTTAGCTGAGCTCTCAATCGTGGCAATAATTTCCCAAACTCATAGAGGCGGTGAAATTTGGTTTCACTCCGGACATGCGCCCAGAGGCTGTGATAACGATATTGCTTTCTTTTTCGGATGTCCAGACCTGTTGCCTGGATATGACCATTTTCGACGAGGCAGATCCAAACATCTGTCCAAGCAGGGGGGATAGCCAGTTTTTTAATCCTTTTGAGGTGAAATGGATCTTTAAGCGTTTGATTGTCCAGGATATATGTAAATCCTTTCCCTTTCTTAAAACGGTGAATACCAGGATGATTGTCCCGGACATAGGTCAGATTGACCGCGTTTGCCGCCTTTTCATAGTCTTTGTCGGCCTTCAGCAGTTCAGCATGACTTAGGGTAAGGACCATCTCCTCCATTTTCTTATATTTTAATAAAGAGAATCTTGTGCCTACCCATATTTGAAATATCGGTATGTGATTTGAATTAAATTATTTGAAATCTGGTCTAGAACGTTTAAAACCCGGATATGGATATAAGGGATTTCAATTTTATGGATGGTAAGGCCAAAACAGAGGTCCTGACCACTGAGGGAATATACCTGGCCGAACGCAATGATGGCTGTTACCGGATCAGTTTATACCAGATCAACGACTTTTATGTGGAGATCTACTACCATAAAACCCGATTTTTTTATATCTGCATCCGCAGCTTCGAGGATGTAGCCGAACTATTCCCATATTTGGAAGATGTGGATATCTCTGAAGTCTATAAAGTCATCTATACGGTCCCTTAAAGGCCTCCCGGGTTGAGCAGCCATGATGACTTTGTGAAATTTATTCCCCAATCTAGGTCTAGGGGACTGAAAAACCCCAAGTGGAGGGATCAGGATTTTACCTGGGCTTAGGCTATAGGTATAAATAGGTAAGAAAATTTGGAACCCATACGGTATGTCGGTGCGGTTGGTCCTTTCCCAGCAAAGCGAATAAAGAAATCATGAAGCTTTCCTTTTCAGCCTCATCTCACCCTGCAATAAAATTTATGAAAAGCGGGATTCAGTAAAACAGGTGTCCTCAGCTGCTCTTACCGGCTTTCGCTGACAAGGGACTGGCGATGAATAGCCACCGCTTTGGACACCGCATTTTCCAGCTCTTCGATGTCAAAAGGTTTTTGGAGAAAAAATTCAGCGCCGGCTTCTTCGGCCAGCTCCTGAACATGATCATTGGCACTAAAGAAAATAACAGGGATGGATCGCAAACCCACATCACTTTTTATTTGGCGGGTAGCGACCACGCCACCTGAATCGGGAATCCAGTTGTCCATCAAAATCACGTCGGGTAAAAAGGATCTTACTTCCTCCAGAATATCATTGCATCTGTTTATACCGTTGACTTCATAATTTTTAGATTTCAACACAATACCACAAACTTCCAACAGGTCGGTATCATCATCAAAAATCATTACGCGTCCAGGCATATCGGTCATTGATTTGGTCAGAGCAAGCATAAAAATAGCAACAAATAAGACATTTCATACCTTTATAGGTCATATTTTAAATTGAATTCACCCTATACCATTGGCCACCCACGATACGAAATCCCTTACCCGATATACATCGCTCGATGGGTTCAAAGTCTGTATCCTTGTCCCCACCTTTAACAATGCAAAGTTCCTGGGCCGGCTTCTGGACGATCTGCTCCGATACCGGATCCCGGTTATTGTCATTGATGACGGATCAACCGATGAAACGGTCTTTATTCTGAAGCGCTTTCCGGATATATGGTTTTTATCCTTTTCCTCCAACCAGGGAAAAGGGGCCGCCCTGCAGCAAGGTTTTCGATCCGCAGTTCAAAAAGGTTATGACTATGCAATTTCCATTGATTCCGATGGCCAGCATTATGCCCACGACCTGCCGGCTTTTTTGGAATGCCTGGTAGCCAACCCCGGCTCGCTCATTGTCGGGGCGAGGAATATGAATCAGTCCTCGGTACCGGGAAAAAGCAGCTTTGGACATCGGTTTTCAAATTTCTGGTTTCAGGTAGAGACCGGTATCCGTCTTCCAGATACCCAGTCCGGTTACCGACTTTATCCCGTCCGTCGCCTTGAATCTATCCGGTTTTACACCAAGCGGTTTGAATTTGAAATTGAAGTGATCGTCCGGGCTGCCTGGAAAGGCATACCCATACGGTCGGTGCCGGTGTCGGTTTATTATCCGCCCCCAAAGGAAAGAATATCGCACTTCCGACCCATCCTGGATTTTGCACGCATCAGCATCCTCAATACTTTTCTGGTGTTCATTAGCCTGTTGTACATCAAACCCAGGGACCTCCTTCGAAAATTGTTTATAAAACAAAAATGGAAGGAAGTGTTCATAGATGAGCTCTTCGATCCGGGTCAAACGATGGCCAGAAAGTCGGCTTCGGTGGCCTTCGGAATTTTTATGGGCATCGCGCCGGTTTGGGGTTTTCAGTTGATTCTGGCAATTTTTGGGGCGGTCTTGATGCGGCTGAATAAAGGACTGGTCATCCTGTTTGCCAATATCAGTATTCCCCCCATGATCCCCCTGATTATTTATGTCAGTTACCGCTTCGGGAGTTTTTGGATGCCGGGATCGCCTCCGTCGATTTCCCTGGCCAAATCCCTGAGTTTATCGATGATCCGATATAACTTCAAACAATACCTGGCCGGCAGTATCAGTTTGGCGATTGTTGCAGGCGCTTTATCGGGACTGATCTGTTTTATTTTGCTAAAAATTTTCAGCAAAAGGCCCCGGGTCATTGTGTAGCCATGGCAAACCTAATTCTGTATATCTATCGTTATTTTGAAGCCAACCGGAAGGTATTTTTCACGGTGTTCATCGGTTTGTTTCTGGTTACAGGATATTTTGCCGTCAAAATAAAACCAGAAGAGGATATCTCTAAGATCCTGCCCCGGGACAGGCAGACGGACAAACTCAACGAAATACTGCGCAATGCCCGCTTCGCCGATAAACTGGTCCTGATGATTTCCTTAAAGGACAGCAGCCACACGGCACCCGATTCCCTGTCGGCTTTCGCCGATTCCTTTTCCCTTCGACTGCGTGATCAGTATCCCCAATTGATTCATGGGGTCGATGACCGCATCAACGACAGCCTTTTTCCGGACCTCGTCTCGGTGGTAACCGAACACCTACCCGTATTTCTGGATCCTTCAGACTACCGGTACCTGGACAGTCTTCAACAACCCGAAAAACTGAAGGCGGTTTTGGACAGAGACAAGCAAAACCTTTCTTCCCCCGCGGGTTTTGCCTTGAAATTTTTTATTGCCAAAGATCCACTGGGATTGGCCAACCCCGCAATTAAAAAAGTCCGGAATCTTCAATATGATGAAAATTTTGACTTATTTGACGGACACATCATTACCAAAGACCAGCGCTATATGGCCTTGTTTGTTCGGCCAGCCTATCCGGCCAACAACACGGGTAAAAATAACCGTCTGCTGGCGGGCATCGACCAGGTTATTGCGGAACTGCAAGAGAAAAAATTTCCTCGTGTTGATGCCGCTTATTTTGGCGCCGCAGCGGTGGCAGCGGGAAATGCTTCCCAGCTCAGGCGAGATTCGATTCTTACCCTGAGCATCACTTCTCTTTTTCTCATTGTTTTTATCAGCTGGTATTTTAAAAAGAAAAGAGCGCCTTTTTTTATCCTCCTGCCCGTTTTGCTGGGCGCCTTGTTCTCTTTGAGTATCCTCTATTGGATCAAAGGAACCATTTCGGTGATCGCGCTGGCTGCCGGTTCCATTGTCCTTGGAATCGCCATCAATTATTCGTTGCATGTATACAATCATTTTCGTCACCGCAGGGACATGCGGGAAGTATTAAATGACCTGACATTTCCACTCACCATTGGCAGCTTCACAACCATCGGCGGTTTTTTCTGCCTCCAGTTTGTGCGCTCCGAAATATTAAAAGACCTTGGACTCTTCGCTGCCTTCAGTCTGATTGGTGCCTCTCTGAGTTCCCTGATTTTTCTACCCCATTTAATCTCCCGCCCGCAAACGGTTAGAAAAGCCAGCGAATCGACCGAACGCGATTCCTGGATCCTGCGGCTGGCCGTTTCTCATCCGGAAAAAAACAAATGGCTGGTGGGGGTGATATTTTTACTCACTGTCGTATTTGCGTTTTTTGTCAACCGGGTAGGATTCGATCAGGACATGATGCATTTAAACTACATGCCGGAGCCTCTGAAAAAAGCAGAATCGACGCTCAACAGGATCAATGCTTACGGTCTGCGTTCCCTGTACTTGGTGACGGAAGGAAAAAGCCTGGAGGATGTATTGAGAAAACAGGAACTTGTCGACGAAAAAATTACGAGCCTCTACCAGAATAAATTAATTAAGAAATATACGGGTGTATTTCAATTGCTCATTTCCGACTCCCTTCAAAGGGAAAGGATTCGGTACTGGCATGCCTACTGGAATTTGGAAAAACAGAACAATCTGCTCAGCAAAACCAGAATCATCGCCGATTCCCTGGGTTTCCGAACATCCCTGGAGGATTCAGCCCGTGCGATGGTTACAAAAAATTACGAGCCGCTGGACAGTGGAGAAACCCATTTTCTTAGAACTGCTTTTGCCAATGACTATATCCTGGAAAATCCCAAACAAGTTTCACTGATCAGCTTGCTGCAGGTAGCACCGGCGGATAAAAAAATTGTTTTTGATTCCTTTGGCCAATTTCCTGCTGTGACCATCACCGATAAACAATACCTGACTTCCAAACTGCTGGATGTAGTGACGGCCGATTTCAATCAGATCGGATGGATGGTGTCGATCCTGGTATTCGGCGTATTGTTATTGACCTACGGGCGGATCGAACTGGCCCTGGTCTCCTTTATTCCCATGATCATCGCCTTTGTCTGGATTCTGGGAATCATGGGGCTGGCCGGATTGCAATTCAACATTGTAAATATTATTTTATCGGCGCTCATATTCGGATTGGGAGATGACTACAGTTTATTTATTATGGACGGTTTGTTGCAGGAATATAAAACAGGGAAAAAAAACCTATCCAGTTATAAATCTTCTATTGTCCTTTCGGCCATCACCACCCTGGCCGGCCTCGGCGTCCTGATTTTTGCCAAACATCCCGCCCTTCGATCGATTGCCCTGATCTCCATCACCGGAATACTCAGTGTGGTATTGGTCGCACAAGTCCTTATCCCTTTTTTCTTTCGTTTTTTGATCACCGGACGGGTGAGCAAGGGGCGTTTCCCCTGGACAGCATTCGGACTCTGCAAATCTATTTTTTCGTTGAGCTATTTTGCCTTCGGCAGTGTGGTGGTCACAATCATCGGTTTATTCCTGGTGAAGTGGAATCCTTTTGCCAAAACCCGGACCAAAAACTTTTATCACCGCCTGGTTTCTTCCTATACCTGGTCGGTCTTATATATTATGGGAAATGTGAAAAAGAAAATCATCAATCCACGCAAGGAAGATTTTTCAAGACCGGTTGTGCTCATTGCCAATCACCAATCGTTTTTGGATATTCTCATCATGACCATGCTTTATCCCAAAGTGGTTCTGCTCACCAACAATTGGGTTTGGAATTCACCCCTGTTCGGCAAACTGGTACAAATGGCAGGTTATTATCCGGTTTCCCGGGGAATTGAAAACAGTACGGGTTACCTGGAGGAACAGGTAAAAGCCGGATATTCCATTGCTGTTTTCCCGGAAGGAACCCGCTCCGCCGATGAACAGATCCGGAGATTTCACAAAGGCGCTTTTTTTATTGCGGAAAAATTGAGGCTTGACATCCTGCCCGTCCTGATTCACGGCACTGGATATACCATGTCCAAGGGTGATTTTCTACTCAAGGACGGTTACATCGCCATAGAATATCTTCCGCGGGTGAAAACGGGAGACTTTTTTTTCGGGGTGGATTATTCAGAAAGGGCAAAATATATGGGACAGTATTTCAGAAGGGAATATGCCCGGCTTAAAAAACAGGAGGAGGGGCCGCGTTATTTCCGCGAGCAGCTCATCTACAATTATATTTACAAAGGCCCCATACTGGAATGGTACCTACGGGTGAAAATTCGGCTGGAAAAGGATTACCGGGTTTTTCATGAACATATTCCACTCAAGGGCAGGATACTGGATATCGGATGCGGCTATGGTTTCATGAGTTATATGCTGCAAATGCTGGCTCCCGGTCGGGATATCATCGGATATGACCACGATGAAGAAAAAATTGAAACGGCCAGTCATTGTTTCAGTAAAAACGGAAATATTCATTTTCTGCAGGCGGACATCCGAAACCTTCAACCCAGGCCAGCCGATGCCATCATTCTCTCAGACGTACTGCATTATCTTACACCCGACCAGCAGGATCACCTGATGCATGGATGCATGGATGCGCTGCGCCCCGGAGGTGTTTTGCTCATCCGGGATGGAGACCGGGATATGGATAAGAAACACCAGGCGACCCGGTTCAGCGAATTCTTGTCTACCCGGTTTTTTGCGTTCAATAAAACGAGCGGAAAAAAAATGCATTTTTTGTCCGGGAAAAATATCAGGGAACTGGCCAGGAGTCACCACCTGGACTGCCAGACGGTGGATCCGTCTGAGTGGACCTCCAACCTTCTTTTTGTCATCACACATCCGGTAAAAAGTCATGAAAAAGTTTGATGTACTGATCATAGGAACCGGAATGGGGGGCCTTGTCTGCGGAAATATCCTGAGCCGGGAAGGGTATTCTGTTTGTATGATTGAAAAAAATAAACAGATCGGCGGTTGCCTTCAGATCTATGTCCGCAATAAAGTCATTTTTGATTCCGGCGTCCATTATTTGGGCGCGCTGGACAAGGGGCAAAACCTGTATCAGATCTTCAAATGGCTGGGACTAACCGACAAACTCCGTTTGGAAAAAATGGATTCCTCTTTTGACCGGATACTTTTGGAGGGAGATGAAAAAGAATACGCCATCATGCAGGGTTATGGTGCATTCGAACAGGAAATGATCCGCAATTTCCCCCGGGAAAAAAAAGCCATTCAGAAATATATTGAGACCATCCGCCAGATCTGTGACCGTTTTCCTTTGTACCGGCTCAAATTAGAAGGAAGGGCGGATGAAAAGGAAAAGGCCATGCAGTTTTCCGCAAAAAAATTTATAGAATCCCTTACGGAAGATCTCACCCTGCGCGCTGTCCTGGCGGGCAACAATATGCTCTATGCTGGTGCCGGAGATACCACACCGTTTTATATCCACGCCCTGACGGTGAACAGTTATATAGAGAGTGCCTGGCGGGTGATGGATGGCGGCTCCCAGATTGCAAAAATTATGGCAAAGAATATATCCTCAGCCGGTGGCGTCCTGATCAGAAACCGGGAGGTGAAGAACCTGCTGATGGAAGGAGACCGAGTCCATGCCGTCCGGTTGCAAGACGGTTCTTTGGTGCAGGCCGAACAATTTATATCCAATACATCACCGGCCAATACCTACCGGATGACCGACTCCCCTCTGATCCGGCCGGTTACCAGAAAAAGAATGGAAGAAATGGCGACAACCGTGTCCTCCTTTACGTTGAATATTGTTTTTAAGAAAAATCATTTCCCTTATTTTAAACACAACTATTACTATCATAAAACAGGATCGGTCTGGGAAATGGATTTGTATGATGAAAAGAATTGGCCACTCGGTTATGCGATGTATCTTTCGCCGTCAGCAAAAAATGATTTTGCTTCCGGGATGACTATTTTTGCATATATGCGCTATGAAGAGGTGCAAGGCTGGGCAGAAAGTTTCAATACGGTTTCCTCCAAACAACACCGCGGCACCGCGTACGATCTTTTCAAAAAAAGAAAAGAAGAACAACTGCTCAACCGGGTGGAAGAAAAATTTCCAGCAATACGAAATGCGATTTTGCATACCTATTCTTCCACCCCCCTGACCTTCCGCGACTATATCGGAAACGAGGATGGAAATCTCTATGGTACAGTGAAGGATTTCAACAATCCACTCGGTACCCTGATTTCTCCTAAAACCCGGATACCGAATTTATTTCTTACCGGACAATACCTGAACCTTCATGGCATCCTGGGTACAGCCATCAGCGGAATGATAACCGCCATGGCCGTAACTGGAAAAGATGACTTTGTTGAAAAAATGAGAAATGCCTAGAAAAAACAGATTTTGGCGCAGACTGGCCCGCATAGGTGCGGTGATCGGCGTGCTTCTTTTAGCCGGGTTTATCTATATATCCATCGTTTCCAAAACCACTCCACCTAAAATTGCCGATAAAACAGCGCTCGGTTGGCAACGGGTTCAGTCCAGTCCCGGATTATATACCCTAAAAAATAACTGGTTTAGAAAAAGCAAATCCGGATTGTTCGAACTCTACGTGGAAGGCGAGCCCTTTGATCGGGGCGTGGTCAACGGAAAATTAACCCAGGAGCTGATCCAGCTGCAGGAAGATTATTTCAGTGATCAAATTAACCGCCTGGTGCCTTCCAAATTCTACCTTCATTTTTTGAAATATGTCGTAGGATGGTTTAACCGGGACCTGGATAAACATGTTACCGAAGAAGACAAAGAAGAAATTTACGGCATTTCTCTTTCTGCCTCAAACAAGTACAATTATATCGGTAGCAATTATCAGCGGATACTCAACTATCATGCGGCCCACGACATCGGTCATGCCTTGCAGAACCTTGCGCTGGTGGGCTGTACCTCTTTTGGTACCTGGGGATCCAGATCTGAAAATGGGGAGATGATAATTGGAAGGAATTTTGATTTCTATGTAGGCGATCATTTTGCAGAGAATAAAATTGTGTCGTTTGAAAATCCAGCCGAGGGATTTAAGTTTATGTCGGTCACTTGGGGTGGATTTATTGGCGTGGTATCTGGTATGAATGAAAAGGGACTAACCGTTACCATCAATGCCGCCAAGTCGGATATTCCATCCGGGTCGGCAACACCCGTATCCCTGGTTGCGCGGGAAATTCTTCAGTATGCTGAAAATATCCAACAGGCTATGGAGATTGCGAAAAAAAGAAAAATGTTCGTGTCAGAATCTTTTTTGATCGCTTCAGCAGCCGACGGGAAAGCCGTTATTATTGAAAAAACACCCGATTCAATCGGCTTGTATGATCCGGGAAAAAATGAAATCATTTGTGCCAATCATTTTCAAAGTCCCGAGCTGGTCAATTCCCGATCCAACCGGATTCAAATGCGTCAGAGTGCTTCCGACTATCGTTATCAGCGGGTCCAAGAATTACTGTCGGCTACCAAAATAAATACCGTTTCCCAGACGGTGAAAATCTTAAGGGATCACAAAGGCCTGGACAATGCAGATATCGGGCTGGGCAACGAGAAATCTATCAATCAGTTCATTGCCCACCATTCCATTATTTTTGAACCGCAAAAAAGGCGGGTGTGGGTATCCACAGAACCCTGGCAGCTTGGTCAGTTCGTTTGTTATGACCTGGATAAGGTATTTTCGTTGGCCGGTATGAAAACCAACCAGGAGATATCCGACAGCAGTTTAAATCTGCCGGCAGACTCTTTTTTACTGACCGACCGTTATGCTTTGTTTTTAAAATTTCGGCAACTTAAAAAAGAGATGATGGAAGGAATCGACGTAAATCCCGACAGCCTGATTGCGAGCAATCCTTCTTATTATCAGACTTACCAGCTGGCCGGAAATGAAATGTTTAAGAAAAAAAACTATGGCCAAGCCTTGCTCTACTACGAGCAGGCGCTGTCCAAGGAAGTGGCTACTAAGAATGAGGAAAATCAGATTCACTTACAGATAACCCAGTGTCGGGATAAACTTCATCAATAGACGGCTATGATATTGGGTACGGGTATAGACATCATCGAGGTAGACCGGATCGCTGAGCGGGTGGGCAGGGATTCAGGTTTTCGGGAAATGGTTTTTTCCCTCCATGAAATAGGATATTGCGAACCGAAGGCCGCCCGCTACGAGCATTATGCGGCGCGTTTTGCTGCCAAGGAAGCTTTTCTCAAAGCCGTGGGCAGGGGATGGGATCGTGGTTTAATGCTGCATGAAATCGAGGTGGTCAATCAGGACAATGGCAAGCCGGAGATGCGCATATCGGGCCAAACACTTCTAACACTGGCTCCTTTGGGTATACGGTCCATACATGTCAGCCTTTCACATTTAAAATCTTTTGCCACCGCGGTGGTCATTCTTGAATCATGAACCCTTCTGCCGATAAGATTTTTTCAAGCCCTGAGCAAATCCGGGTCATACAGGAGAAAAAACTGTGTGAACTCATGGCCTACCTCCAGGCGCATTCCCCCTATTATCAAAAAGTCTTTAAGGAACATCGAGTGAGGGCCCAAGAAATTCGAAGAAAAGAAGATCTGCTGAAACTGCCGACCACCGATAAGGAAGACCTGCAAGCCCACAACGATGCTTTTCTTTGTGTTCCCCGCTCCCGGATCATTGAATACACTTCTACTTCCGGAACGCTGGGTACGCCGGTAACGATCGCCCTGACAGAAAATGACCTGAAAAGATTGGCGTTGAATGAATGGGGTTCCTTCACTTGTGCAGGATGTACACCCGCCGATACTTTTCAACTGATGCTGACCCTGGACCGCCAGTTTATGGCCGGCATGGCCTATTATGCCGGTATACGCATGCTGGGCGCCTCCTTGATCCGGGTCGGACCCGGTGTTCCTTCCCTTCAGTGGGAAACGATTTTTCGTCTTAAACCCACGGTACTGGTCGGTGTTCCATCTTTTATTGTAAAACTGATTCAATATGCCCAAGATCATGGCATCGATCCGGGAGCTTCCAGTGTCCGCAAGGCCATCTGCATCGGAGAGAACATTCGACAGACCGATTTTTCTTTGAATCGGCTGGGCAAAAAAATCACAGAGAGCTGGAACCTGGAACTATTTTCTACTTATGCTTCGACTGAAATGCAGACAGCTTTTACTGAATGTGAAGCCCGGAATGGAGGACATCTCCAACCGGAATTGCTGATCGTAGAGTTGCTCAGCGAAGACAACCGGCCAGTAGCAAAAGGGGAGCCCGGAGAAGTGACCATTACCACTTTGGGGGTAGAGGGGATGCCCCTGTTGCGATACAAAACCGGCGATCTTTGCATTGCTATGGAAGAAACCTGTTCCTGTGGACGGGAAACACTGAGGTTGTCCCCCGTGATCGGAAGAAAAAAACAGATGATCAAATTCAAGGGGACTACGCTGTTCGCACCGGCGTTGTTTGATTTACTCTCTGGTATGGAAGATATCTCTGATTTCGTAGCCGAGGTCTATTCCAATGAAATAGGGACGGATGAAGTTCTGCTGCACCTTTTTCCGACCAGGTATTCGGAGGAATCAGATCACCGTATCCGGGCTTATTTACAGGCAAAACTTCGGGTGACCCCACAAATTCATTATGTAGATGCAACGGAATTGCAAAGACTGCAGTTTCCGGATTCCGGAAGAAAAGCAATAAAATTCATTGATAAAAGGAATTCAGTACTGGGTTAGCGACGAAGGATTTATTTAGAAATTTCTTAAATCAGGATAATGAGCAAAAGGTTAAATCTCCCATTTTTGTTTTTTTTACTGGGATACCTGCCGGTCTGTTGTATGGGTGCCGATCTGGATATCCGGCAGGCTCCAACCGATACCGCGGCCAATGGAATAAACCGCCAGGTTTTTTACCAGGCCATGGAAGGAAACAACCGGATGCTGGTGGATTCCGAGCTCGTGTACTCGCGCAAAGACGCCACGGGAAATCTCGGGGCTTTTACTGGTGCACTGATCATGAAAAAAGCCGGCCTGGGCGGATCGGCTTCGACCAAACTTCATTTGTTCAAACAAGGTCATCAAATGCTCGAAGCGGCAATTGAGCAGGAACCGGACAATACCGAATACCGTTTCCTTCGTCTGATGATCCAGGAAAATGCACCCGGATTTCTGGGCTACAAAAATGATCTGGAAAAAGATAGTGCCTATATCAGAAAAACTTATAAATCACTACCCAGTGAGGTTCAGCAGGCTATCCTGCGTTACAATAAAAAATCGAAAGTATTAAAGCTTGATCTTTCTTAACTTCGAGCATAACATGGGCAAAAAAGTTCTGGCGATATTTTATTCGCAATCCGGCCAATTAGAAGAAATTATAGATCAATTTACATCGCCTTTTCAGGGGTCGGGATTCACCGTCGAAAAGCTTCGCATTTATCCAGAACAAGCTTATCCGTTTCCCTGGTCCGGCAAGTCATTTTTTGGCGTCATGCCCGACTGTGTTCTGCAGGTACCCCGTCCGCTACAGCCCTTTCATTTTAAGGAATCCCGATACGATTTAATCATTCTTGGTTACCAGGCTTGGTTTCTTTCTCCCAGTATTCCTTCCAATAGCTTACTGGCCGATCCCCGGTTTAAGGAGTTGGCAAAAAATACACCCATCATTACGATCACCGGCGCCAGAAATATGTGGCTGAGCGCCATGGAGAAAATAAAACCCGTTTTAAAATCCATGGATGCTCCGCTGGTAGGCAATATTGCACTGGTGGACCGGCACCACAACCTGGTAAGTTTTGTAACAATTTTTTATTGGATGTTCAAGGCAAAAAAAGAGCGCTTATGGAATATGTTCCCGGTACCGGGCGTCTCCGAAGACGACATCATGAAAACTAAAAGCTACGGAGAAATAGCGATTCCCTATCTTGAAAGAGGGAACTGGCAAGGATTTCAGGAAGAAATGGTTAAACAGGGAGCGGTTCCGGTAAAGTATGCGTTGATGTTTATTGAGAGCAAGGCCCGAAAGATTTTTAAGGTGTGGGCAGGCATCATTTCCAAGCGCAAAAAAAAAGATGCCTGGCTTGTTGCATTCAAATATTATCTTTTAATTGCGCTATTTATTGCGGCCCCCATCATCCTGACAGTTGATGCGATTTTTTTCAAACCCTTCCTGTCCGGGCGTATCAAAAGGCAAAAACAATATTATTCAGGCGTGAACTAATCAGGAAATGCAGATGGAGTTTAACGAGGTTTACATCACCAGGACAGCGACATATTTCCCCAACGAACCGGTTTCCAATGAGGAGATGGAGGAGTTTCTCGGATATATCAATAAAAGCCCTTCCAAATCCAGGCGTATTGTGCTGCGCAACAACGGAATCAAAACCCGTTATTATGCCCTGACAAAAGAAGGAAAATCTACCCACACCAATGCGGAAATGACGGCCGAAGCGATCCGCAAAATGCTGGACAACGATCCGGTGCGGATAAAACAGATTGACCTGCTGGTTTGCGGAACCTCTTCACCCGATCAGATCATGCCATCCCATGCCGTGATGGTGCATGGGGAACTGCCAGAAGCGGGGGCCATTGAAGTGGTTTCTCCTTCCGGTGTTTGCTGCGCCGGTATGCACGCCCTGAAGTATGCATATATGTCTGTAAAAATCGGAGATGCACACCAAGCCGTTGCGACCGGATCAGAGCGGTTTTCAGCTTCACTTAAATCAGAGTTATTTGAGGATGAAGCGAAGAAACTCAAAGAATTAGAAGATAATCCATATATAGGTTTTGAAAAAGAATTCCTCCGTTGGATGTTATCCGATGGGGCTTCTTCCTTTCTGCTGTCCAACAGGAAAAATGAGACAGGGTTTAGCTTAAAAATTGAGTGGATCGAAGGGGTTTCCTATGCCCATGAAATGGAAGCCTGTATGTACATGGGCGGAAATAAACTGGAGACCGGCAAATTAAAAAGCTACCTGGATTATACACCGGAAGAGGTGTTGGCCCAATCGATCATGAGTATCAAGCAGGACGTAAAATTGTTAAGCGAAAATATCGTACCTCTGGGTGGGATCAAGCTTTCCAAACTGTTTAAGGAAAAGGGGCTCGATCCGGCTGACGTGGACTATTTTCTGCCGCATATGTCCAGCGAATTTTTCCGTTCCAAGATCTATGAGCAGTTACAGAAGAATGGCACACCGATTCCCTATGATAAATGGGTGATCAATCTATATTCTCTGGGAAATGTGGGCGCTGGATCCGTGTATTTTATGGTGGATGAAGTCTTCAAAAGCAAAGACTTAAAAAAAGGCCAGAAGATTTTGTTGTTGGTACCTGAAAGTTCTCGCTTTTCCTACATGTATGCTTTGTTAACGGTTTGTTAGTTGACTCAAGCCTAAAGCCTCTCTCATGAAAAAAGAAGAAATCCCGCAGGATCTGGGAGCACTGGGGAAAATCACCGGAGAGGTTTGTTATGTGGTGGATGAATCGGGAAAATATACCACCGTGCTCAGCAACGGCTGGGAGGTCAAGTCCTCGGCCCTGGATGTAGCCTGGAAAGATGTCGAACAACGTATTGCAGCTGCCGCGGAGAAAGTAAAAAACAGGGAAGCGAGTCCGATCCTGTTTTTCATGGAATTGCGTGTAATGGATATCGGTATCGTGGCGGCTTATACCGGATTTTGGAAATGGCAGGTAAAAAAGCACCTGAAATATCCGGTCTTTGAAAAGCTTTCGGATGCCAAACTCACCCGATATGCAGCACTGTTTGAAGTATCGCTGGAAGAATTAAAAACAATGAAGGTACATGAAGGTTGATTTTCAGCATACCCAGGCAGCGCACTGTGAAAATGGCGTCACGACCAGTCTGCTCCGCCACCACGGTGTAAATCAGATTACAGAACCCCTGGCATTCGGCATTGGATCGGGTCTTTTCTTTATTTACATTCCTTTCATGAAAATCAACAATGGTCCGGCCATCGCATTCCGCACGCAGCCCGGGTTGATTTTTAACAGGACCTGTAAGGCGCTGGGGATCCCGGTGGAGAGAAAAAAATTCAGTTCACCCGAGCAGGCGGAAAAAATACTGCTTCAGTGTCTGGCCGAAGGGCGTCCCGTCGGTTGCCAGGTGGGAGTATACTATCTCACTTATTTTCCGAAAGAATACCGTTTTCATTTTAATGCCCACAATATTATTGTATTTGGTAAGGAAGAAGACCAGTACCTGATCAGTGATCCGGTGATGGAAATGGCCACTTCCCTGAGCAGTTATGAATTGCAGCGGGTGCGTTTTGCCAAAGGTGCTTTTGCTCCAAGGGGGCAATTGTATTACCCCAAAGAAAAGCGGGAGGTTACCACAGAACAAATGAAAAAAGCCATCCGCAGTGGAATCAAGAGAAATATCCGGGACATGCTTCATATTCCTGGGCCGATTGCCGGAATCAACGGTATCCGTTTTACCGCCAAACGCATCAGCAAGTGGCGCGATAAACTTGGACCGAAAAAAGCGGGCAGTTACCTAGCGCAACTGGTCCGTATGCAGGAAGAAATCGGCACGGGTGGAGGTGGCTTCCGGTTCATTTACGCTGCCTTTCTACAAGAAGCCTATGCTTATCATCCCCTGGAGGAGCTCGTTGATATTTCAAAACAGTTTACCCAAGCCGGTGATATCTGGCGGTCAGCCGCTGTGCAGGCAGCCGGTATTTACAAAGGAAGGATTGGCAGCCAAGCAGATTTTGATCAAATGCGGGACTATCTTTTTGCTGCCGCCGAAGTGGAAAAAAATGCATTTCAGGCCCTTTCAAAAATAAAGTGGCCGGCATGAACCATCCTGCCATAAAAATCCAGGGGCTGTCTTTTCAATACCCCCAGCAGGAGGGACTTTATTTCAGAAATTTTAACTTACAAATCGGAGCGGGAGAAAGATTCGGCTTGTTCGGTCCCAATGGTGCGGGTAAAACCACCCTCATGAACCTGATGGCGGGCTTGCTATCCTATGAAGAAGGAAGTATCCAACTGCTTGGTCAGGAAATCAGAAATCATCCAAAATCAACCAATCGGAAATTCGGATTTGTTCCACAGGATTTTTCTTTTTACCCAGAACTCAGCCCGCGCGATAACCTGGCATTTTATGGAGCCTGGTACGGGCTCACCAAAAAGCATATCCAAAAAAGGTCAGCGGAACTGCTGGAAATCCTGGGACTCACGACTGTAGCAGACAAGGAACTCCGCAGTTTTTCCGGCGGCATGAAGCGACGCTTCAATCTGGCCATTGGTGTCATCCATGAGCCGGAGGTTTTGTTTTTAGACGAGCCAACGGTAGGGGTCGACGTGCAGTCACGCCATGCAATCATTCACTACCTCAAGGAACTAAACAACAAAGGGGCAACCCTGATTTATACCTCTCATCAGTTGGAGGAAGCAGCGGGGCTGTGTACTACCGTCGCCCTGATGGATGATGGTAAGATCATCGCGCAAGACCGCCTGGACGAATTGCTGGTCAAACATGGTCACGAAGGCATGGAAGCCTTGTTTCTGGATCTCACGGGCAAAAGTTTTCGGGACTGATATGCATATACTTAAAGCAACCATAGTCAAGGATCTGAAAATTCTCCGCCGCGACCGAGTAGGTCTCACGATGATGTTTTTCATGCCCATCCTCCTGGTGATGGTCATCACCAGTGTACAGAACAGTACATTCGAACTGGTCAACAACAACAAGATCTCTCTAGTTATCTCAAACCGGGACCGGGGACCTCTGGGTAAAACGCTGACGGCAGGCATTGGCAAAATCGGAATGTTCAATATCCAGGAAGCCGATTCGATTCAAACAGAAGACAATATCTCAACTGAGATGCACAACCGCAATGCGTTGGTTGTCCTGCTCATTCCCTCCGGATTCAGTTCCTATATTCAACACAAAGCCGACGATATTGCTACCCGGGCGCTCAGCGACCCCGATTCCATACAGCCGGCACAGGTTACGCCCGCCCCTTTGCCAGACTCCCTGAAAATGTATTATCATCCTGTCATGCAGCCTGCTTTCAGGCAATCCATCCAGGGCGCTCTGGAAAGCGCTGTTCAGGTGATTCAGGGCGAAACCATCGTCAAGAAACTGTACCAGACCGTAAACCAGCGAGAAGTGCCGGCCGATTTGGAAAAACAAATTCTCTTATCTCGGCAGCCGATTTCAGAAATCCCCGTATCCCGCAGTGGTACCCGGTTTGTACCCAATGCATCCCAGCACAATGTTCCGGCATGGACCATTTTTGCAATGTTTTTTATTGTCACCTCACTGGGCGGAAGCATTGTAAGGGAGAAAAACAGCGGAAGTTTTATTCGTCTAAAAACCCTTCCTGCCAGTTATCTGTATGCGCTGTTTTCCAAGCAGATTGTTTATTTGATGGTAACCATGTCACAGGCCATTGTGATTTTTGCGATCGGGAATAAAATTTTCCCGTTCCTGGGGTTGCCGGCCTTGAATATTCCCGAAGAATGGATTGGGTTATTTTGTGTCACCTTCGCTTGCGGATATTGCGCCGTCAGTTACGCCATTGCGGTGGGGGTTTTTGCCAAAACCGGGGAACAATCCAATGGATTCGGAGTTATTTCTATTTTAATCATGGCCGCACTGGGCGGCTTACTGGTTCCATCCTTTGCCATGCCTGCCCACCTGCAGAATATAATCCAAATCTCCCCTTTACATTGGGCATTGGAGGCGTATTATAGCTTGTTTCTAGAAGGGGGAAAACTAAGAGACATTTGGATGAATATTCTATCTTTAGTGGGTATAGCCGTTCTATTCCAGCTCATTACCTTGTATCAATTGAAGAAGAAAAATTTAATATAGAAAGATGGAAACAGCAGAGTTAAAGTTGCAAGTGAAGCAGCAAATCATCAAATTTCTGAATCTGACCACCGTTAAACCGGAAGACATCAAAGATGATGAACCCTTGTTCGGAGAAGGTTTAGGATTGGATTCCATTGATTCGATTGAGCTGATCGTTTTATTATCCCGCGAATATGGCATCAATATCCAGGATCCGAAAGAAGGCAGGAAAATCCTAACGGACATCAATACCATGGTGGCCTATATAGAAAAAAATAGAACCAAGTAAATCCCTTTCATTGAGCAGGATTGTCATAACAGGCATGGGGTTGATCAGTGCCATTGGGGATTCCATGGAACAAAATAGATTGGCTCTTCAACAGGAGCGCAGTGGCATAGGGGATATTCAATATTACCAGACAGCCTACGCGGGCAGACTTCCTTCCGCGGAAGTGAAAATATCTACCGAGCGCCTCAATAAAAAAATTTTCGGAACGCCCCTGGCTTCCATCACGCGCACTTCTTTGCTGGCTTTGTATGCAGTGGAAGAAGCTATCCAGGATAGTCACTTATCAAAACAAGAACTGATTTCCGCAGAAACCGCGCTGGTGGGGGCTACGACAGTAGGGGGCATGTGCCTGACCGATGAGTTATATCACGACGCGCTTGCCAAAGAAAATGGAACGTCCTATTTGATGTCCTATGACTATGCATCCATAAGCCTAGCTATCCAGGAGCGATATGGGATCGGTGGAGAAATCAGCACCATCAATACGGCCTGCTCATCTTCGGCCAACGCCATTTTATACGGGGCCCGGCTTATTCGTCATGGGTTTGCCAAACGCGCGATTGTAGGTGGGGCAGAAAGTCTGGCAAAATTTACCATCAATGGCTTCAATGCGTTGAATATACTTTCTTCTCAACCCTGCGCACCCTTTGACAGAGATCGCAAAGGACTTAATCTGGGAGAGGGAGCTGCTTTCCTGGTGCTCGAAAGAGAAGAGGATTGCAGGGATAAACGAAAGTATGCCTACCTGTCTGGTTTTGGAAACCGCAACGATGCTTATCATCCCTCCTCTAATTCTCCCGACGGCGAAGGACCCTACCTGTCCATGAAAGCAGCCTTAGAGAATAGTGGGCTAGCCGCTGAAGAGATCAGTTATATCAATGCACATGGAACCGGTACCGAAAACAATGATGAAACCGAAAGCCGAGCCATGCTGCGTTTGTTTGACCAAACACCTGCATTTTCTTCCACCAAGTCGTTTACCGGTCATACGCTGGGAGCAGCCGGCGCCATTGAAGCTGTCTACTCCATAATGAATATTTTTCACCAGGAAGTCTATCCCTCCCTTTCATTTCGACACCCTATCCCGGAGACAGGACTGATTCCGGTGTTGCATTTTGCCAAACAGGAAATACGCCATGTGATGTCCAACTCGTTTGGATTCGGTGGCAATTGCAGTACACTGATTTTTTTCAAAAATATAGTGCATGGTTTATTTTCATGAATCTGTTTGTATTTCACCACAAAAAAGTTTTCCTGACATGGATCTCTCTGAAGTCAGGGAATCGGAAAACAACCTGCTCGATGTCATCGAACCGAACTATCCGGGCATCCCCGCCGGTGCGAAAAGAAGGATGGGGAAATCGGTGAGAATGGCTGTAGGCGCAGCGTTACCCCTGCTGGAAAAATATCCACTTCCGGATGGAATCATTATCGCGACCGCCAATGGTGGGATGGAAGACTGTATCAAATTCTTAAACCAAATCCTGGAATATAAGGAGGGGTTGCTGACTCCTGCAAATTTTGTGCAAAGCACTTCCAATGCCGCAGCCGGGCAGATTGCCATGGTTACAAAGAATCACCAATACAATACGACCCATGTACACCGGGGTTTGGCTTTCGAAAATGCTTTGATGGATGTAGTGATGTTGATCGAGGAGAATAAAGACGCCGGATACCTTTTGGGAAGCACCGACGAAATTTCACCCTATAACTACAACATCGACCGCCTTGCCGGATGGTATGCCAATGAATACATCGCGAACCGGAATTTGTACCATTCAAAAGCAAAGGGGACGATTGCAGGAGAAGGCACTTTTATGGTATGGGTGAACGGGGAAGCCCAGGGTGCTTCTGCTAGACTCGTAGCCATAAAAACCTTGCATGGCGAAGATGTTTCATCCCTACAGGAGACACTGAAGAGATTTCTGTCAGAAAATATTTCATCAGGACAGATGCCGGATATATTGATTACAGGCGAAAATGGAGATGAAAGACAACAACCATATTTTGATGCCGTCGAATCTACCATGGATGCCAGGGTAACGGTGGCACGCTTCAAACACCTTAGCGGGGAATATTGTACCGCGTCTTCTTTTGCCCTCTGGCTTTCCATTCAAATTATCCAATCCGGAACATTACCTGCCGTTCTTATAAAAAAAAGAGGATCATCCAATGCCTCTAGACAGATTCTTATTTATAATAATTACCGGGGTTTGCAACATTCCTTTATGTTGGTTTCTGCGCCATAGAAGGCTGACCCCATTTGCGAAACCCGCTTTCAAAACTCTTTGTGGTGTCGTCGTCCGATAAAAAACCAGATGATGGGCGCACTGAGTATGGCAAGAATAGCATAAAAAACTGCAAACCGGTTTTCAGCAGACCCTATCAGGGTATTGCAAAGGGCAATGACAAAAACCAAAAGGGGCGAGATAAATAACAGAACAAGTCCTTTTTTTTGAAACGGAATTTTAAAAGGCCGGTCTTGATCCGCAATGGTTTTGCGCAGGCGGAAAAGTGCAATAAACTCTAGGGAGATGCCGGCCGTGTACAAACAAATATCCATGATAAAAAGGTCAGCCAGCGGACGCAGTACCAAGACGCTGACGATACAGGCGCATCCGATAATAGAAACATAAGGCGTTTGAAACTTCTTATGGACCTTGGTAAACAATCTCGGCAGCAGTCGGTCTTTTCCCATCACGGCAGGAACCCTAGAAACAGACAGCATGACCGCGCAGAAAATGCCCAGCATGCTGGCCATTCCCCCTAAGGAAAGCATTCCGCCCAAGGAATGACCTCCGATCAGCAAACCCAGATAAGGAATGCCCTTTTCGCCAAATTCCTGTCCTGAGATACCTGTATGCAGTACCAGATAGGTAAAGGAAAGATAGAATAAATAGACTGCCGAAAAAGCGAGCAACATGGCCATCAGGTAGGAGCGTACCGGGCGCTGCACCTCGCCAGCATAAGTTGTCGCATTGTCCCATCCGATACAATTCCACATGATCGTGAAAAGAGCCAGTCCAAGCGAATTCATTCCTGTATTTGGGTGATGGGCACCAAAAACAGGGTGCAAAAACCCCATGAAATATAAAATCACAAAGGGAATCATGACCGCCACTGTTAAAAACAATGCGGTTTTACCGACCAGGACGATGCCCCGGATATTGAGTGCTGCCACCAGCCAAATCATGGCAATACATACGGGTACTTTATATAAGGCAACCTGTGGAAAAAAAAAGGCTGCATATTCGACAAATAAGACGGGATAGATGGCAAGATCCACAAAGGAGTAGAGCCAGGTCCAGCAACCCTCCATAAAAGCCCATTTGATCCCGAGTCCGCGTTTGACCCATTCATAGTAACCTCCTTCGACCGGCATGATACTGTTCAATTCCAGCACCACGAGAATCAGCGGAACATCCCAAAGAAGGGGTGTAATCATCAGCAGAGGAATGGCATAAATGCCTGCAAATCCGATCAACGGTTCGATGCCGTAGGGACCCCCTGAAACCGTAAAAAAAATAACAGCAGCCAGGGGCAGCACACTGATTTTACCTGCGATTTGGGGGACTTGGGTGCTACCAGATTTCATCCACGACAAAATGTGAGCAACAATACAACAAAAATCAGGGGCGGCACAGGGATAAGACAGGTTTTTTGCTCATTTTTTTTGCTTATATTTGCCGCCCCTTGGCGGTCGAAATGCCAACGGATAAAGGAAAGGCCCCGTAGCTCAATTGAATAGAGCATTTGACTACGGATCAAAAGGTTTCAGGTTTGAATCCTGACGGGGTCACAAGCCTATAGCGGGTTTCAGCGAAAAACTGGAACCCGTTTTTAATTTTTGGTGCATCAGCCATGGCTTCGACAAGTTTCCCGTTTCCAATGAAAGTTAAGACAGCTTAATTCCGATTCCTGATTATCTCCCAGCTGGTTTTTATGTTCTATGTTTTTTTGGACCGATTATACCATGGAGTTTTTCGGAATTTGTGATGTGCGTTCTGCAGGTGTTTGAGGTCGCACCCAGGAATGATCATAAGGACGAAAACATTTGTTATTATTCATTTCTTGTATCGTAACTGTATTGTTCATATAACCTGCCAGACTTTTGAACGCAGCCGGGTTTTCCTTTTGCAATACCAGGAGACAGGCATTGGCTCCTGCTTTTGCTGCTATAGGAACTCCGCCGCCAAGTTCAGCCCAGTGTCCGCCCAGTATCAGGTTTTTTACTGGTGTTTTATAATGAGAAATTTTGTTCTTCATGTTTTTTCTACCGGGACGCGCACCCATCATCGTGCCATTTTTATTACCTGTATAACGCCAATGCGTAACTGGAGTAGCCACTTCGTAGAACAAAATATGGGACCGCAATGTCGGTGCTAGTTTTTCTTCTACACGTTGGATCAATATATCGGCCACTTCTTTTTTCAATTTCTTGTAAGCTTCTCCTCGAACTCTTATGCCCGAAATATCCAAATGCGTTTCCCATTCATTTTTATAGGCCATACTGCTAGGCATATATAAAGTGAGCGTACCCTGATTTTCGGGCGCCAGTGATTTGTCCCGCATGGAAGGCGCTAAAATGCTGATTTCTGATCGCATCGGATCTCCTCCGCTTTGATCTATGAAAGACTGATGTTCATCCACTAAGTGGATGAGCTCCTCATTGAAACCCAAAGACTCAGCCGTACAATCCAGCGCGAGGGAAACTGTGATAGAGGAACTGTACAGATCAGCATCTTTGAGTTTCTTTTTCAGCGTAGCCGGGATAGCATTAGCAGGTAACATTTTCTCGTAAAGTGTTTCTATATCGCAGGCAGCAATAATGTATTTACTATTGATGTGGTGCAGATTACCACTGTGTTCGAACGATAGCCCTGCAGCTTGTCCGTTCTCGACATAAATCTGCTTCACCTGACATTGCAATCCAATGGGATTTTTATAGAACTCGATCACATACTGAAGCCACTGCGTAATTACTTGACTTCCCCCTTTAGGTGGACTTTGGAAGTCATGGAAATAGGACCACCCGATGGGGATCAAACAGCCTAAAAGTTCCTGTTCGCCTGAAAATATCTGTTGGAGTTGGTCGTCTTTAAAAAACCGATTCAACCCTTTTTTGAGACCCTTTTCCCCAGAATAGGACAGATAGGGTATGAAAGGAATGGCGAATTCAAGCATTCGCATTTTATTTTTCAATTTTTGGAAAAGTGACATCGTTTCTTCGGAACGAAAAACCCGGTTATAATTTTTAAAAGATCTTCCGATTTGTCTGGCTTTCAAGAATAATTTCTCGATACCCCTTCTTTCCTTAGGGAAATCAAGGATCAACTGGTCGCGCATTTCATTCGGATTACTGGTCAGCAGGTAATCAAAATCTTCTCCCTTATATCGACGGATCCTATGTTGCTCCACTGCCTGGGGATGGTCGCTGCCAATAGCCATAAACAGCTTTTCCAGTATGCCGCCGGCACCGTATTGATTTAGCCAGTGTATGGCAGTATCAAAAACAAAGCGTTTTCTGCAAAACCCGGCTAGATAGCCACCCACATGGGGTTCTTTCTCCAACACACAAACCGCCAATCCTGCCTTACTCAGCAGCGCGGCGGCAGTTAAACCACCGACACCGGCACCTATCACGACAACGTCATAAGAATCTTTGAAATGAGATCGAAGCATTCCAGTAATTTACTTAAATCTTGTGTTATTAAATAAAAAAACTATTGTTCTTGGAAAGGGTTATTTTACTATATGACGTATGTGCAAGACAATATGAATGAAGAAAAGATAACACAAATTGTCAATGATTTCCTTCATGAAGAATTCGAAGTGGACAGAACGAAGCTCCTGCCTTCGGCCGACCTGAAGTCCACCCTAGATCTTGATAGTCTTGATTATATTGATTTGGTCGTGGTGATGGAAAAAAACCTGCATATTAAAATGGATTCTGCAGACCTGGTAGATATTCATAGTATTCAGGATTTGTATAATTATGTGATTGCTAAATCTAAATAGAGCCCAAGATTTGATATACCCGTTATTGGTAGTGCTATCAGCGCCTAATCTAATGCCTATTTACCCGGCTATACAGTCCGATAATTGCTACTTGTTAACTTTTCAAAAGTAAACACGATTATGTTGAATTAGGAACATTCGGTTATACCACCTATCCGTTGGATTTCAGGGGGACTATCCCCAAATTGACCCTGTAAAAACTTATGTTTTTCATTTGCCCGAAACCAGCATAAATGCCATTTCGGTGATTTTTCCATGCTTTTATCAGCTTAAAAACAGGGGCTGTCGGTGCATTTTGCTATTTGGACGCAGTTTATAACGCGTACGTCTCATTTGCAAAAAATCTTTGTTTTACCGGTATATTTTTGTGGTGTCAATGAAAAATACAAATTATCCATTTATAAAAATTTATACCATGAAAAAGAGAATCTCCATCCTGATTGCTTCTGTAATCCTACTTTTTGCCACAACTTTTGCCAGGGCTAGTGACGGCAAAGTGCCTGAGAATGTAAAAACCAAGTTTGTTCATGAATTTTTCTTCGCCAACAATGTGAATTGGGAAAATACGGAGGGTTATTATAAAGCCAGCTTTAACGCATTCGACAAAACCTTATTCGCTTATTATACCGATGACGCAGATTTTATTGGGGTCGCTGTCAACATACTTTCCAGTGAACTACCCCGTTCTTTGGAAACAGAATTGAAGACAGAAAATAAGGATTTTTGGATCACCGGATTATTCAAAGTAGTAACCGACAACAAAACAAGTTATTTTGCTGAACTACAAAATGCTGATCAAATTGTTCTACTGAAATCCGATGACAGCGCAGGCTGGTCATTCTATAAAAAGATTAAGAAAGATTAAAACTGTTTTGACAACATATGAGCACAACCAGGTTGATCCAACCTGGTTTTTTCATTTCCTTTTGCTCCGTTAACTTTAGGTAATAATGCATTAATTTATTCTATATGGTACAACCACTTTGGAAGGGAATCTATCCTGCCTTGTTGACCCCATTCAAACCGGACGACTCCATCGATTTCGACATGTTTCAGTTGAATCTGGATGTTCAGCTCGATGCCGGCATCGACGGCTTAGTCCTGGGAGGTTCCCTGGGAGAAGCCAGTACCTTGTTACGGGCAGAAGTGATGGAATTGTTGCGATTTGCCGTCAAAAACAGGAAACGTGCCGTACCGGTCATTGTCAATATTGCTGAGCAAGCCACCCGGGAGGCTATTTCTTTGGCTGGAGAAGCCGAGAAAAATGGCGCCGATGGTTTGATGCTGCTTCCTCCTTTGAAATATAAGGCTGATGAGCGGGAGACAGTCGAATACTTTAGGCGGATCGCATCCAGCACGAGCCTGCCCATCATGCTCTATAACAACCCGGTGGATTATAAGATTGAGATTACGATTAAAATGTTTGAAGCACTCGCCGAAACCAAAAATATCCAAGCAGTGAAGGAATCCACCCGGGATGTTTCGAACGTAACACGCATGAAGAATCGTTTTTCAGATCGGTTTAAAATCCTTTGCGGGGTAGATACCCTTGCATTGGAGGAACTTGCGCTGGGCGCTGATGGATGGGTCGCCGGTTTGGTGGATGCTTTTCCTGCGGAAACGGTCACCGTTTTTCGTTTGATGAAATCAGGGAGATATGCGGAGGCTTTGCAGATTTATCGGTGGTTTCTTCCCCTTCTTGAACTGGATATCCAGCCTAAACTCGTTCAATATATCAAGCTGGCAGCTTCTCAGACGGGTATCGGATCTGAGCAGGTTAGGGCTCCCCGGCTCACATTGGATGGAGAAGAGAGAAAACGCATACTCACGGTAATCCGTCAGGCCATGGAAACAAGACCTGACCTCACAGAATATTTGAATACACCAAAAAAACAACATGCTGAGCGGGTATAACCGAATCGGAAATACAGAAAGCGGGGAGGGCAGCTCCACTTTGGAAGTTTTTAGTACCATTGGTCAGAAAAATTTACCCGAAAAATTTTTTATTGCGACCCGGGAAGAAATGGAAGGCGCCATCAGCAAAGCTGAAAAAGCTTTTGCTGTTTATAAGGACATGCCTTCTGCAGAAAAGGCACGCTTCTTAGACGCCATTGCAGAAGAGATTCTTGCCTTAGGTGATGAATTGATTGAGCGGGCCATGCTCGAATCGGGGCTGCCTGAATCCAGACTCCGGTCTGAGCGCGGACGAACTACTGGACAGTTAAATTTATTTGCCGAGCTTCTCCGGGAAGGTTCCTGGGTAGAAGCCGTCATCGATACGGGTAAACCGGAACGCAAACCTTTGCCTCAGGCCGATTTGCGAAAAATGTTGGTTCCTCTGGGTCCGGTAGCCATATTTGGAGCTAGTAATTTTCCATTTGCTTTTTCAACCGCAGGCGGTGATACGGCTTCAGCGCTCGCTGCAGGTAATCCGGTCATTGTTAAAGCGCATGAATCTCATTTGGGTACCAACGAATTGGTGGCTTCTGCCATCATTCGAGCAGCAGAAAAAACGGGCATGCCGGACGGCGTATTTTCTTTTTTGGTGGGGAGGGGACCGATTACTGGTTTGCAGCTGGTCAAACACCCGAGCATTAAAGCCATTGGATTCACCGGTTCCTATACGGCAGGAATGGCCATTTACCGGGCGGCAGTTAACGATCGAAAAGTTCCAATTCCCGTATTCGCGGAAATGAGCAGTATCAACCCGGTGTTAATCCTTCCTTCCAAACTGGAAAAAGAATCGGAAGCCCTGTCTTCCCAACTGGTAGCATCCATTACGCTCGGGGCCGGGCAATTTTGCACTAATCCGGGTTTGATTTTTCTAATCTCCGATAAATTTTCCGACCGCTTCCTGAAATCCCTAACGCAGAAAATGGCTGAATCTTCACCAGCCGTTATGCTCAATGAATCGGTCTGCCGCAATTACTATAGAACCAGACAAGCGACTGCTCATCAGAAAGGAGTCATAAAATTGTGGAAAGGAGAGGACCTTCAGGCCGAATACAAAGCTTCTTCGACACTCCTGCAAGTCGATGCTCGTGATTTCATTGTCAACCCGGAACTCCAATCCGAAATATTCGGCCCCGCTTCCCTGGTGGTGAAATGTGGGAATGAACAGGAACTCACCGAGGCGTTGCAATCACTGCATGGCCAGCTGACGGCTACTGTGATCGGAGAATCGAATGAAATAAAAAAATTTAAAAACTGTTTAGATATTCTGGCCAGTAAAGTCGGACGGATTGTATTCAACGGTGTTCCAACCGGTGTGGAAGTCTGTTATGCCATGGTTCACGGCGGTCCCTTCCCCGCCACCACAGATGCCAGAAGCACTTCGGTGGGCGCAGATGCCATCAAACGATTTACGCGACCAATTTGTTTTCAGGACTGCCCGCCTTTGTTGATCCCTGAGGCATTAAAAAATGAAAATCCTTTGAAGATCATGCGCAGGGTAAATGGACAGTTCACCCAATTGCCCATATGACCTGCCTGAAAAAATCAACAGGAAATTTCTAGCCTATGCCGCCTGTTAATAATTTTTTTTGCATTGATGCCCACACCTGCGGAAATCCTGTGAGGTTGATCGCCGAAGGTGGTCCGATTTTAACGGGCAGAACGATGAGTGAAAAACGGCAGCACTTCTTAAAAGAATTTGACTGGATCCGCAAAGGGCTCATGTTCGAACCCCGTGGACATGACATGATGAGTGGAAGTATTTTATATCCTTCAATGGATCCTTCCTGCGACACGGCTGTTTTATTTATCGAAACCAGTGGCTGCCTTCCAATGTGCGGGCATGGTACCATCGGCACGATTACAATTGGAATTGAAGAAGGATTGATTCATCCAAAAACGCCGGGCATGGTCGTCTTGGAAACGCCAGCGGGAATCATACCGGTCCGATATCATCAGGAAGGAAATAAGGTAAAATCTGTTAAGCTGACAAACGTCGCCTCCTATCTGGCAGCTACAGACTTAACGGTTGAATGTCCAGACCTGGGTGAACTGACGCTCGACGTTTCATATGGTGGAAATTTTTACGCCATCATTGATGTTCAAAAAAACTTCAAAGGATTGGAACACCATGCGGCCGATCAGCTCATCTCCTGGTCAAGAGCACTGCGCAAACGGATAAACGAGCAATTTGAATTCATCCATCCGGAGAATCCAACCATCCATGGCTGTTCCCATATTTTATGGACAGGAGCGGTGATGAACAAGAATTCAACGGCCAGAAATGCGGTATGTTATGGTGATAAGGCAATCGATCGCAGCCCTTGTGGCACGGGAACTTCGGCAAGAATGGCCCAATGGTATACCCGAGGCATATTAAAAAAGGGGGACCGGTTTATCCATGAAAGCATCATTGGTTCTACTTTTACCGGTACCATCGAAGAGGAAACAACCGTAGCCGGAAGGCCCGCCATCCGGCCCGGTATTGAAGGCTGGGCGAGGGTATATGGTCACAATACCATCACCATCGATGAAATGGATGACCCCTATGCCTTGGGTTTCCAGGTTTTGTAAATATGACCATCTTCTGGAGAATTAATAGCATAATCATGAAGGCTGTTGTTGTTGGTGGTGGAATTATTGGATTGTGTTCTGCCTATTACCTGCAGCAAAGCGGATGGGAGGTGACCGTATTGGATAGAGATGATCTTTCTGATAATTGCTCCTTTGGAAATGCCGGTATGATCGTACCGAGCCATTTTACACCGCTGGCTTCGCCAGGTATCATCGCACAGGGAATTCGCTGGATGTTTGACAGTAAGAGTCCATTTTATGTGAGACCTGCGTTGAGCCTCCCTTTGGCAAAATGGGGTTTACAGTTTATTCGCCATGCGAATCAAAAAAATGTGGAGCAAGGCGCACCTTATTTAAGGGACCTGAGCCTGCTCAGTTACCATTTATACCAAGAGTTGGCCAATCAACCGGGATTCCAGTTTGCCTTTGAACAAAAAGGAATTCTGATGTATTTTAAAACTGCGCGCACGGAGGATGAGGAATCGCATCTGGCAGTCAAAGCCCGCTCCCTGGGTTTGGATGCGGAGCTGATCTCCCCCGATCAGATCAAGGTACTGGAACCTGGTTTACAAATGGACATACTGGGTGCTGTACATTATCGCTGTGATGCGCACCTTTATCCCCCTGCGCTCATGCAACAGCTGATGAAAACGTTTATTAAAAAGGGGGGCAGGATACGAACCCACTGTCCCATCACCCATATCCAGACCCAGAACAGTCAAATTAAAAAACTGTCGACAGACAAAGAAGATTTCCATGCCGATCTGTTTGTACTCTCGGCAGGAGCTTGGATGTCAACATTGGCAAAAATGGCTGGCATTTCAATCCCCCTGATGCCTGGAAAGGGATATTCGATTACGGAGAAAAACCCTGCCTTCAAATTGAATATTCCCGCCATTCTCTGTGAGGCCCGGGTTGCGATCACTCCCATGAATGGATACATGCGCTATGGGGGAACCATGGAAATTGCTTCAGTTAACAACCGGATCCATCGCAAAAGAGTAGAAGGCATCATCGAATCTATTCCTAAATATTTCCCCAATCTTTCCCTTAAAATGCCGGATACCAAAGACATTTGGTTTGGATTTCGACCTTGCTCTCCCGACGGCCTGCCTTACATTGGTTTCAGCAGAAAACTGAAGAATCTGATCTTTGCCGGTGGTCATTCTATGATGGGTTTGGGTTTAGGCCCTGCAACCGGTCGGGTCGTGTCCGATCTGGCCAACGGCCATCCGCTGCCAGTAGGGATTGATGCTTTTAATCCAGAAAGGTTCTCCTGAAATTTCTTTTACCGGAAAAATACTGAGGTTTACCGCCTTTGGCCCTTTATTGACCTATCATCATTTGAAAACCGGAAACCACGCAGCTATTTTTACCCGAAATACAACAAGTATGAGAAAATTATTTTCGCCCTTATATAAGATGTGCAGTTATTTTATCCGCGTTTCGTTTTATAAAAACCCTTTTTTGGTTGAATAATCGTTAAATCCTGACGAAAAAATTCATAAATAAACGAACTTTGCTGACTTATGGAAAAAGAAAAGAATGCTGCTGTTCCTTTTACTGACTATCAAAAATTTGCGATACTGATCTTAGCGATCACGATGTTCACCGTAGTACTTGATTTTATGGTGATGTCTCCGCTCGGGGATATACTCATGAAATCCCTGAATATCAAACCAGCTCATTTTGGATTGGCAGTGTCGGCTTATGCGTTCAGTGCAGGAATTTCTGGATTGCTGACAGCGGGATTTGCAGATCGCTATGATCGAAAAAAACTATTGCTGTTTTTTTATTCTGGATTTATAATTGGAACGATTCTCTGTGGTCTGGCAGATTCTTATCCTTTACTGGTAGGGGCTCGGATCATCACTGGATTGTTTGGTGGAGTCATCGGATCTATTTCGATGGCTATCGTAGCGGATCTTTTTGATTTGCAACATCGTGGACGGGTTATGGGTTTCATGCAAATGGGTTTTGGTGCAAGCCAAGTGCTGGGGATTCCTATTGGCTTGTTTTTAGCAAATAAATGGGGCTGGCACGCGCCTTTTTTATGGGTGGCTGCCATGGCGATCACAGTAGCCATTTTGATTTCTTTTAAAATCAAACCCCTAACTAAACATTTGGGAATACAACAGGATCATTCAGCCATTAAACATCTCCTCAATACACTGGGAAAAAAAGATTATCGGATAGGATTTACTGCGACTGGTTTGTTGTCGATCGGCGGATTTATGATGATGCCGTTCGCATCAGCGTTTGCCATTAATAATTTACATGTGACCCAGAAGCAACTACCGATTCTTTTTATGGTGGCAGGCATCAGTTCGCTGATAATCATGCCGTTGATCGGAAAACTCAGTGACAAAACCGATAAATTTAGAATTTTTGTGATTGCATCGGTATGGACGGCCATTATGGTGGTTATATATACCAATCTTCCGGTTACCCCTTTGGTTGTGGTCGTCGCATTGAATGTATTGATGATGGCTGGGATCCTGGGCAGGATGGTACCCAGCAGCGCACTGATCACTGCGGTGCCCGTATTACAGGACCGGGGTGCATTCATGAGCATAAATTCATCGCTTCAGCAAATCGCCGGCGGCATTGCCGCAGCTGTGGCTGGAATGATTGTGGTTCAAAAAACCAAATTTGGTCCTCTCGAACACTACAACACGGTGGGTTATATCATTGTCTGCATTTCAGCAATCAGCGTATTTCTTTTGTCGCGGGTCAGCAAATTGATTAAGAGTAAAACGAAGGAAGACGCCAGAAAAAAAGCGCAACCAGCGGTTGCCCTGGAAGTATAAGACAATGGAACTACCTCTTTGTGTTGAACAGAGGGGTCGTTCATCATTAAATATTTCGGTTATCGCCTTCCCCCTCTGGCTGCTCCTCCGGAGGCTGGTCGCGAAGCGGGTGCTGCCGGTTTACTGGACTGGAAATTGTTTGCGCGCATATTGCCTCGGTCCCTGATTTGCTGTTGCTGATTCAACCGGTTGATTTCTGCCTGATTGTTTTGAGGCACATTTTGCCAGCTATTGCCCGATCTTTCCTGCCAGCCATTTCCAGATTTCTGGAAAACATTGCCCTGTCTATCCGTTATCACACTCGGATTGACCGGCTGCGTGGACGGCAGCCGATTGCTGGGACTACCGGTCGAGGGCCGAGTAACCGGTTGGGTTGACGGCAATTTGTTGTTCGACCCACCGCCTGTTGTGGGTCTGGTTGCAGGCTGTGTGGACGGCATGGGTCGCACCCGGTCACTGGTGCTAACACCTTTGTTGTTTCGATAGATGTTGTTGTTGATGGTGACATTATTATTTCCTCCCCGGTAATAAGGAGTAGCTACGGGTGGTCTATAACCAGGTCTGGGATAATAGGGCGGACGATAATAAGGAGGATAACCCGGACGATGGTAATAGGGAGGACGGTACATCGGTGGTCCCCAATAGCCACCATGATAACCTCCACCATAATAACTGAAATGAAACCATCCGGCACTGTAGTGAAATCCTACGCTCCATCCATAATAGGGATTGTACCGCATACTAAACCCATAAGTTACAGGACGGGGATAGTAGTAAGGTCCATACCAAGGATTGTAATAATATCCTGTACCATATATTACTGTTCCGCCATACACATAGGTCCCCATATAACCAGGAGTATACCCTACGTATACATATTGCGGTGTCGTTTCATAGATATAAACATATTTTACATTGTAAACCGGAACCGCAGCGGGAATTTTATTTACTTCTGCAGGTCTTGTCGTAGAAACCGTCCAGGGACCTTTGGCACTTGTGCTTTCATACCAGATTCCGTTATCCACACAGTAATACTTACCCCCTGACAGAAGCACCGTTGAACTGGTGTTGATGGCATATTGTATATTGGTCCCATCGATTGCTTTGAACTGAGGATCTCCATTGTATTCCACTTTGGTGGTCGAAGTGGCACGATCCACTTTTGCCGTCTGGGGAATCTGTGCATCCATTACCGCATCCTGTGCCTGATCGGTTCCCGCTACACTGGCCAGGACATCATCTTTGGGAGAATTCTCCGGAATTTTAGCAAAATCCGCAGGAAGTTTATCGGAAGCGCGATAAGACCATGGACCTTTCAGACTGGCAGAGGTATACCATCTTCCGGATAGCAATACATAGTATTGCTGGTCGCCGGTATTCATAAAAATATCATTGTTCGTATTGGTCATGTAAAGTAAAGTCGTGCCTTTAATGGCAGCAAAATCGGGTTCCCCGTTGGACTGAATCAGTTCAGCCGGTTCTGTACTGACGATGATTTCCGGAATAATATTGGCTTCACTGTCTGAAGCGACCTTGACGTTTTGTTTGGTTTCATTTTCTTTAATGGCATTGTTTAATTTATCCAGCACCTTCGGAATGGACTTTACAAATTTCCACGGACCAGCAATCGCCTGGGAGGTATACCATTTTCCACTTCCGTACAAATAATACAGATCCTTTACCTTGGCTATCGTAAAAGGCGTGTTCAAAACCAATTCAACGCCCATTTCCTGGTTTTCTTTAAGTTTTGGATCTCCTTCGATCAGGACAAGGGTCGCCGGTTTACTTGAGTAAATAATTTTAGGAGGAGTGGTGGATAGACTCTGGGATTCATCATTGGTACTCCGGCCATCGGCTTCGATGGAGGCCTCCATTTGGTCGAGTGATAGAACCATATCCCATTTGGGAATTTCTTTTTCAATCAGTGATTTTAATTTATCAACATTCGATTGGTTGGAATCGCCGGCGAATTTTATTTCGTTTACTTTAATTCTTATTAAGGTAGCAGTTCGGTTATTCCGGTCCGTTTGCAACATTGCCGTTATCCACAGCGCCCCGAATACGGGATCGGAAGTCCCGTTGACCAATACGGAAAAAGCTCCCCGTGTTTTGATCGTATCGCCCTGATAGTATTCTATCTGAGGTTGATAAATTTTAATGGTTGCGTTTGGTCCGGAAATTTGTTTGGGCCACTGTTGAGGAGCCTGCGAAAAACTTGAATGTGAAAGGATAACAAGCAAAACAACTAAAAATAAATTACGCATAGGAGCTTTATAATCGTGATAAAACAGGAGTCATCTTTATTCAAATAAACATCTCATTATCAGGAAAAAGATGGTTCAAATATCACGATAAATTTACGTTCAATTCAACCGGAAATCAAGAATTGATCATACATTTATCTGAAAATTGGTTTGTCCGGGATTGACCTGCGGTATAGCACATAAATTTATCAGCACTGGATTTGTCTCTGTAAGTTTTCAATACTAATCAATAACCACACAACATGAAAAAGACAATCATTTTTTGCAGTTTTCTAGTCGCCCTATGCCTGACTGTAACTGCCCAATCCAACAAAACGACTTTAAGTCTTCAGGTTTCCAGTGCCGCCGCCGCCAATCGGGCACAACTTGCCAATTATGTCTGGAGCCGAACCGTTCAGGTTTTTGTTGGTGGTGAATTAAAAACCACCATTGTGAGTTCCATTGCCGTAGGGCAAGATGGTAAAGTAGTTACTACCGCTACCACGTCCACCCCTTCATCCAAACTTCCAGGTGGAATCCGGGGAGATATCGCCAGAAAAAAAATAGCTGATTTAAAAACCTATATCGACGATGCGATTTCGGTTGGCATGGGTTATTTATTCCTGAACAAGGGTCAAATGGTCAATTTCTTTGATGCGGCCGGAATTTCCCAGTCGGGAAATGTGATCAATGTTTCGGGAAGCAGTGTATTAAAACCGAATGATCAACTGACCTTGGTGGTTACCAAAGGTACTTTGGCTTATGTAAGTCAGAATTTTAAATCCACGGTGACCAATGGAGACGCCATATCTGGTACTATCAACTACAAGACCTTTCAAAATGGCCTCACAGCCATAAACAACGGGGAATTTGACTTGCCGGCAAAGAATATGAAACTCATAATTTCGAATGCCAATTATGCTAAAAAACTGCAATAAGTTTTATCCATCTTTTGGAAGCCCTGTATAGTCAGGGCTTTTTATTTGCCATTTGCTGTTGCTGATACTTTTTTGATTTGAAATAAAAATCCAGCTGTAGACCGATGGCATTCAGGGGGGCAACATATTGTTTGTTTTGGAACTGGTGCAAAAAGTATAATTCAAAGTCCATTGTTTTCAAAATCTTGACGACAGAACCAAAACAAAGTCGGAATCTATCTTGGGTATGGTCGTTTAAATAAAAAAAGTATTCCCCATAGGTATAAACATCAAAGGTCAGGTAGGCTGTCTGTAAATTCTTGACGAATTTTACCCGTGGCCGGTATGTTGGCTGAAATACGCTGTTCACAAAGCGCCAATCCAATCGGTTTCTGGTTTGAAGGATGATGGTAGCCGGAAGAAAGAAGTTGTTATTGGATTCTGTGGTGATGGTATTGACTACTTTAGTTTTTTCATATGGAGGCGCATCGGAATAGGAATACCCAACCCTAAACCACCAAAAATAACCGCTGGAAGTATCATTTAATTCCGGATTCAATTTTCCTCTTAGCCAGGGTAGTGCAAAATAGTCAATGAAGGCCCCTGCCGTACCGTCGGTATATTCGGAATTGGCCCGGGTGCTAGAAATCAATCCGTAAAGCCTGAACCGCTCGTTTATCCTGTAATAAGCCTCTACCTCCGGCCAAATCTGTTTCTGTGTGGAATCCTGCGCCGATACCGTCTTGGTGTTCGTCAGTACAGCGACCAGGACTAAAATTTTGAGTAAGTGGTTCTTCATTCCCATGAATATTTTTCGGAAGCACTTCCGGTAGCTGGTAATAGGTTAAAATCAAATTTACCTGAATATTCATGATAAATAGATGGGAGTGAATGGCATATTCTAAATTTCCTTAAATTTGTTTACCGACTAATCCCGTTCAAAATCCGATATCATTAGTACTGCTTCATTAATTTTGAAAGGAAATCTAATCCATTAGCACGCGAATACCAATCAATACCATTCACTTCACACTTATCAAAACAACTATGATTATGAAAAAAGTCATCCACTTGTCAGCGGCCGTTTTAGTTTCTTTGGTTTTGTTAACTTCTTGCGGTCCCACACTGACCGTAACCAATGACTATGATCATACGGCCAACTTCAGCCAGTTTCATACCTTTAAAATCGTAAAACTGGAACAACAATATCAGGCACTCAGCCAGTTTAACCAAACTCGGGTGATTAATGCGGTACAAGCTCAGATGATCGCCAAGGGCTTTACACCTTCAGAAACTCCCGATTTGCTGGTAAATATTACCAGTGTTTTAAAAAATGAAAAAGAGCTGGTTTCGAACTCCTATGGATACGGGGGTGGATACAGGCCTTATGCCTGGGGAGGTGGAAACATGTCCACTACTACCAGTGTGCAGAATTATGTAGCCGGATCGTTGATCATTGAAGTGGCCAACGCATCCACCAATAAATTACTTTGGGAAGGAATCGGGAATCAGGACATTAATTCTCCATCCAGTGATCCGGACAAAACCGTACCGGCCGCTGTTCAAAAAATTATGGCGAGTTTCCCTCCCGGTATGACGCAAACAAAATAATTTAGATCATTTGAATTCAAATAAAAAAAGGGGAGTAGGCTCCCCTTTTTTATTTATTATTTCATTCACAATTGCTTATAGCTTCTTTATAGCCTGAATCCTACGATAAAAAGCAAGGCAATCGTGGCATTTTCATAACCTGAAGAATAGTAGCCCTTAAATTCTGCGGCATAAGAGATCCTTTCTTTCTGCACAAAACGATATCCAACGGTGGCTTGGAAATCTGAATAAGACCAGGTGGTCGCATTGTGGTTTGTATTCAAACCGGAGGCGGATACTTTATTAAAAGTAATGGATTGCCCCATGCCCCAGTCGGCATAGAATTTCTTTGAAAATTTCATAGAAACGACGAACATAATGGGAACAGATGTATTGGTAACATTTGCCTGTGTAACCTGTCCGCTGGAATTGGAAACCGTATCGGAAACAGAGTACAAACGGTAGTAGCCGGTTTCAATGCCAAGGCTCAACAGTGAATGCCGGGGTTCCCACATAAACCTCACCGAGGCGGCATATTGAAACGGTTTAACATTCTTGCTGAAAAGTTGGAGGTTATTGAAAAAATAGCTGGGACCCACACCTGCGTATACAGCAAATTTTCGATAAGTATCCGTTTGTTCATTCTGGGCCATGGCATGACCAAATAAAAAACAAAACGAAATTGCTGTCAGTAATTTATGAATTCGCATGGTATGTTGTTATGGGCGAAAAGGTGAATTATAGTTATTTCGTGGTATAAAAATCATATACTACGTAGGCCGGATAGTCAGATATGAAGCCGTCGAACTGGCCATTTTGGAGATAATTCGCAATCAGTCCCTTGTCATCTAAGGTCCAACTGATCACTTTAATCCCTTGAGCATGTGCCTGAGCGACATCGCTTAGCAAAAGACCTCTGGAATATCGCGGCCCCCACCTGGTACATCCGTTGTCGATCACATCCTGATAGGTGAGTTCGCACATTGTTTTTAAACTCGTATCCGCGCGATAAGCCGGGTAGGATTGAAATTCCTGAATGACGGTTTTAGACGGCATATCTGCATAAATAATCACATTGCGGTGGACATCTTTGGCATGTTGTTGAGCGGCCAGCACAATAGGCTGTAGGGCTTGGAAAATGCTATCATCCCCTTTAATATCCATCCAGAAATAAGTCATGGTGGTGGAATCGATAAAATCTGACAGACAACCCTGCAGCGATGCAATTCTCTGACCATCGACCAGCTGAATATAATCTTCAAGAAAATCAAATTTATACTGATCATAGTTTCCTGAGATCGGACTTTTCATAGTCAAGCGGATATCGATGTTCCCGTCATGCATCATGATCGGCACCTTATCCAGCGTGAGCTGTACATCAAACTCTAGTCCATTGACCCCGTAATCCTCATCATTCAAAACCCCCAAAATAGAATTTTCAGCAAAGGGTGGGTTGGAAACCGTCTGAACACCGTGATGGGAATAGATTTCAAAATGAGCGGTATCCGCATACGGAGAAAAATGTTTGGAGAATGAAAGACTGATCGGGTTGTACACATTATCTCCCTTACTGATATTGCCGTTGAGGGTAAGGGTGCTGATATCACCAGTAGCCAAAAATGCAAGGGCTTCGGCTTTGGGAACGGAAAAATTAACCAGACCCTGATTGGGAATCTGGGAATATCTCCAGAATCCCGAAAATTTCAGTGAACTGTCCGTGGGATCCAAGCCATATTTGAGGATCATGAAAATCCCATCCTGATTGCTAAAAAAAGAAACACGGTATTTAGATGCCTTACAGACAAAATTGGTCCCAAAATCCGTGCTGCCGGTAGAAAGGCTATAGATTCCCTCCATTTTCTTCATCGAAGCGGTGGGCAAAGTAATCACATCTCCAATGGTCACGGTCGGTTGGTACAGAAATCCATTTTTAGAACAGGAGATGAAAAGAAGAAAAAGAAAACTGTACCGATATAAATTTTTCAAAAGCATAATAGTTTTTTTAGACAGTTAAAGGATTAACCCAACCTGGAATTCAGGCATCCAATATCTTTTCCCGTTTACCGGAAATGCAGGCCAGGCAATGATGTGATACTGTACATAATCCATTTTAAGTCCCAGCGTCAAAGCCCTGTTTTTATAAAGTTTCTGATCAAAATTGGCTGAAAAACTGTACCCGTTGATAAATCCATTGGTTACCGGCAGGATGTGACCGCCTTCAGACAGATATAATCTATTTGTCCAGTGGAGATTTGCCTGTATAGTAACGGCCGTCTTGTTAAAAGCATGTCCAAAGGAGATGGAGGGCTGTTGTTCCCATCCGGTGAGGGTAGTAGCAAATCCAAACTGTTGCAGTCTTCCGTAGTTCCATGCTGCCTGCCATCCAAGTCCTAGAAAATTGTTGGTACCGGGTAGTTTGTAATTCCAAAAGGGACCGAGCAAAATTCGGTTCGAAATGAACAAGGTGGCCAGGCTGGCCTGCAGGTTAAATCCATCAGGCAGCGTATATTTTCCCTGATAATAAAACATGGGCGCTGTAATATTATCCAGCGTCCAGTCCTTAGGCGTAACCACATACAATACGGAAATGGTTTGTGAGTAGTGACCACCCGGAAGTGGTTGAGGCAATAAAAAACTGGCTTTAAAAATATTAAAGGTGTCTGTTTCTTTATGCTGGCTAAAACCAGATAAACTGGCAAAAACCAAACTGAAAATCAGGATGGTCCTGCGATGCTTATGGCTACTGGATGTATGCACTCAATAGTTTTTTTACTATTCTTTTAGAACAGCGGTTGGTTTAATATTATTTAAATCCGGGTTAGAGCAGCTTATTTCCGGCAAAAAGGAGTACTGATAATAAGCAGTTTTATTAGGGATTGTTTTGATTACGTCCACAAGATAAAATAATCTTTTGTAAAAAAGTGATGCAGGTCAAGTTTTACTGTAAAATGGAAGGGTTCATTTCTCCATCCCCTAAGGCAGTTTTCTTTAAAAGTTTGATCTGCCTACAATCTTACACAGGTCATTGATAGACCAGACCTGATTTATTTTGTGGATCAATCCTTCAGGAGAAGTCTTGTTATCCAAAAGAGCGCCAGAAACCAATGACTTTTATTTCCTTTCGAAGAAATATTTGTTGGCTTAAACGATTGATTTACGGTAAAGTGCATTTTTTGGATGCTTCGTCATAATATAAAAAGGTTTTGATGACTGGCTGGCCAAAATCAATTTCAAAAAACCCGCCGGAATTCCAAAGCAGATAGTCATGCGGTCCCTTTTCCGCATCGTATTTTCTTATTTCCTTAACCGTCAACATTTTTTCTTTGCTTCCTGAACCGCTTATTATAAAGTGTAGATTGTCAGGGGTAGAGAAATATTGAAGTGCATGAACATGGCCACTGGCATAATATATTCCCGGATACTTTTTCAATATGGCATTGATTCCATCTGACATTGCCTGGTAGGAAGGAAAGGTTGCATTGGAAGCTTTAATACGCCGTAGAAAATAAGGATGTTTTAAGGGCTCATTGTAAGGTCCTAGTGAATGAACCGGATGATGGGCGACCACCAACACTTGCTGATTCAACGCATAACCTGCCCGGATCAGACTGTCCAGCCTGTTATAGAAGGACAGTTCTTCCGGAGGTTTTTCTCCTTTTTTTATTCCAGTCTGAATAATCCGGTAGGTATCGATGAATATGATCCTGATTCGACCCTTATCGAGTTCAACAAATTCCGGTCCGTAACTTCCGTGATGGGGTAAAAACACATTGGTTGGGTTGGCAATATGCACGTTTGATTGTAAGTTCTTTTCGATAAAAAATTCTTCCATAGCCAGTTTGGGTCTCCCTTTTTTATAAGTAGTGCGGTTCCACCAGTCATGATTTCCTGGCGTAAAAAAAGCTGATCCGTGGTAGTCATCCAAAATAGAAAGTTGTGACCTGATTTTATCCATCGTATTGATCGAGCTGTCAAAACCTTTGTATCCAAAAGGGATCAGGCCCCCTAAAATATCCTTATAACTGTTGTCCCCGAGGAAAATAACGGCGCTGTTTGGATTGCCGATCAATTCTGTTTTGAGATTTTTTAGTGTTTGTCCGGATTCCGTATGGTCTCCAGCGTCACCAACGAGAAAGATTTTAAAGGTTTCCTGAGTCATCGCCGGTTGGGAAGTCAGCAGAAACCAAGCGACAAAAAACCAAAGGAAAGGGGTCTTTAAAAGCATCCTCTATTATTTTAATGCAAGTTGCAGATTAATTTTTCAGCACGCGAAAAAAAGCCATGTTCCGTTCATAAACTAAATTAGCTCAGACGTTTAGCGTAAAGTAATTTTGTTTTAATTAAACTAATTGTTTTATGAAACCCTTTCAGAAAATCATTCTTGTAGTCGTATTGAGCGGCCTTTTGTTTCCGCATATTCTATTGGCTCAGCAAGCGGAAAAGCCTGGTGAACCAGCGAGTGCCGATGAAGCAGCTGAACTGGCTAAAAAGCTGGCCAACCCCATCGCCAGCCTGATCAGCGTCCCCTTTCAAAACAATACATTTTATGGCGTAGGTCCATACAAAGGGACCATCAATACCATGAATTTTCAACCGGTAATTCCCTTTAAATTAAATGAAAATTTAAATTTAATAACCCGCTACATTATTCCGGTTATGACCCAATACGATATTACGGGAGAAAATACTTCTCAATCCGGGCTGAGTGATGCCACCATCAGTGCTTTTCTCTCTCCTTCAAAAACAAAAAATGGTCTTACCTGGGGAGCCGGCGCGGCTTTCTTGGTACCTACCGCCACCAATCAATACCTGGGATTTGGAAAATGGGGAGTGGGACCAACCGCTGTTGTATTAAAGCAGGCCAATGGATTTACTTACGGCGCGCTGGCCAACCAGATTTGGTCCGTCGCCGGGCAAGCGGACCGGGCTAATGTAAGTCAGTTATTTGTGCAGCCATTCTTTACCTACAACTGGAAAAGTGGTGCAGGTATTGGAGCCGTCGGTTCGATTACGCAAAACTGGGAAAGCAAAATATTTGCATCTTCTGTAGCGCTACCGGTATCTGGAATTACTAAGCTTGGAAAACAAATTGTACAGCTAGCCGTCGGTCCTCAAATTCCAATTTCCGGACCCAACCGGGGAGATTTCGGATGGAGGGCGCAGCTGACACTTATATTCCCTAAATAAATATTTCATTATATTTACTTGTTGTTAGTCTGTCATCCCTAAAGATGACAGACTATTTTGTTATTAAATTTTTTGCTATGAAAAAAATTTTGCGCCAAGCAAAAAGGATCGGTGTGGGCATTTTTTTAACATCATTGTTTCTGTTTTCATCCCAAAAATCGAATGCCCAGATCTACAACGACTCTTCCAAAAAATATCATGTATACCTGGAGCCCTATCTGATGTTCACGAGTATGAGCGGAACTACAGGCATCGGAAATGCTCCCAACACCTTTATCTGTGTTCCGGCAAGCAAGGTATTCAGTTACCTTAAAATAGGAGGTATGTTGTATGCGGAGGTTCACAATGATAAACTATCCTTCACTTCCGACCTGTTTTATGCGAATCTCACTGAGGATGCATCTACCAAAAATCAGGTTGTCAGCGGAACCGCCACATTAAAACAATTCTGGTGGGAATTGGAAGGTCTTTACCGCTTAAATCCATGGCTGGAAGCTGGCGTCGGTGCCCGGATTAATAATATTACGGCCGGCATCAATATTAATGCGACCGTCACCAACCCGGTTGACTTATCAAAGAATTGGAATAAAAGCCAATCCAATACCTGGGTGGATCCGTTGATCGTCGTAAGAATGAAGACGGTCATTCACGAAAAATGGCTGTTGCAGTTGCGAGCCGATGTAGGTGGTTTTGGAATCGCTTCTTCCTGGGCCTGGCAATTGCAACCCGATATATTTTTCAGGGCTTCTAAACTATTGGAACTGGGTATTGGCTACCGGATAATTTCCATGAACTATAGCACGGGAAGTGGAACATCCCGTTTTTTATATGATATGGATGAATATGGTCCGCAAATCAGAATCGGTTTTAATTTATAAGTGAATTTTCAGCTGACCATAACAATTAATTTTATCATTTACATTCAACCTTGAGATTAACTACCCACCCCATCCGTTTTTTAACAGGAAACAAAAAAATAAGTCTGTGCTTATCAGTCTTCATTTTAATGCTATCGGTGGGGAACAAAGGATATGCCCAGCAAACCTTTTCTGTGGGGGATTCGGTCATCATAGCAGACTCCCTTAAACTTTCCAAAGAAGTGGATATTTTTGAAGTGCTCCGCAAATGGACTGGAAAACCACCCAAACCCAGCCCGGGAGAGCCTAAAGTGGGCGAAAAAAATCTTTCTTTGCTGCCGATCATTGGTTATACGCCGGCCAATGGATTTGTAATTGGCGGAGCCATCAGTGTTACAGAATTCCTGGGCGCACCCAAAACGACCAATTTGTCTTCCGCCCTGATCAATGTTTCACTGACGACCAAGAACCAGGTACTTTTGAATTTAAAATATGACCTTTTCCTGCCAAACAACAAATGGTATATATCGGGAGACAACCGCCTACTGTTTTTTAATCAAAATACCTATGGATTGGGTATTTATGGACTACACAACCAGGAATATACTTTTGGATTAAACGGCGACAATGAGGAGCGAACCGACTCGGCCCAGCCGATGAAGTTTAACTATGTCCGGCTGTATGAAACTGTTTTAAGAAAATTCGCCCCCCATTGGTATGCAGGATTGGGCATCATGATTGACGATAATTTCAGTATCAATGATGAATCACTCAAGTTAGATTCTCCGACTCATCTGACCAGTCATTATGTTTATTCAAAATCCTATGGATTTGATACGGCGCATTATTCAGCCAATGGTCTATCGGTCCACCTCATGCATGATACCCGGGACAATCCGATAGATCCCTATTCAGGAAATTACATCAATCTATCCTATCGATACAATGCCGTTGCATTTGGCAGCACACAACCTAGTTCCATGATTTATTATGAATACAGAACCTATTTTGGGTTGAACAAATCTGTGCCCAGAGATGTTCTTGCTTTTTGGTTCTGGGGAGTCAATGTGGTGAGCGGTGCCATGCCTTATCTGGAATTGCCGGCCATTACTTGGGATACTTATAATCGTTCGGGAAGAGGATATATACAGGGAAGATTCCGGGGCAATAATATGGAATACGGTGAAACCGAATATCGTTTCCGACTCTCAAAAAATGATTTATTCGGAGGCGTAGTTTTCGTAAATGTTACGACGGCCAGCAATCCCCTAACCGGACAAAAAGTGTTTAACGCTTTTGCGCCCGGATATGGTTTTGGGTTGAGGATCCTCATGAATAAAAATGACCGGACCAATATCTGCGTTGACTATGGCCGGGGGTATCAATTTTCCGGCGTTTATTTTAATATACGGGAAGCTTTTTGATCTCTCCCCATTTCATTTTCTCCAGATTGCCTTTCAACACTTGAGGAAGATCTTCCACTATTCAACTCAATACAGAACACTTAATTTTAAAATCCCAGGCCTTCTTTTAGGAGGGATTCAAAAAAGTTTTATGAATCGATTTATTTTATTCACCCTGGTTTTTCTTTCCCGTTTCACCCTTTCGGCACAACCATTGAAACCGGGATTCGATAAAACCGAATGTATACAGTTACTTGAAATGGGCTCCCGTTTTGGCGACAGCGCATATATGGCCGCCCTTCCCAGTCCCGCGGGATTCAGCATGATATACCGGTCGGCAGTGGTCGGTATGGACAACTGTTGGGATCTTTGGGTAAACGATCAGGGTGTGGCAGTCATAAGCCTTCGGGGAACAACTCAAAAAGCCGTCAGTTGGTTGGAGAACTTTTATGGTGCGATGGTACCGGCCAAAGGGGTGATGACCTTATCCGACTCCTTTCATTTCACTTATGATCTGGCTTCCAATCCCCGGGCTACCGTCCATATAGGTTGGTTAATTGGAATTGCTTTTCTTTCTAGGGATATTCTCCCTAAGATAGATTCACTGTACCGGTCGGGTACCAAAAATTTTCTCATTACCGGTCACAGTCAGGGGGGAGCGTTGAGTTTTCTAATGACTTCCTATCTCTATAGCCTGCAGAGGCAAAACCGCATCGCTTCTGATATCCGGTTTAAAACTTACTGTTTTGCCGGACCTAAGGTAGGGAACCTCTACTATGCATACGACTACGAAGCAATGACGCAATACGGCTGGGCCTATAACGTGGTCAATTCAGCAGACTGGGTTCCGGAAACCATGTTTTCCATTCAGACGGTTGATGATTTTAACAACACCAATCCCTTTGCACAAGCCAAAGCAATGCTCGGAAAGCTGCCTTTTCCAAAAGACATCGTGTTGAAATATATCTATAACCGAATGGACCAGCCGGTAAGAAAAGCAGAATACCGGTTTCAGGACTGCCTTGGCAAGGGACTGGAAAATTATATTAAAAAAGCTTTGCCGGGATTTCAACCACCGGTTTATTATAACAGCATGGACTATGTGCGGGTGGGTAATACCATTGTCTTATTGGCCGATACAGATTACTATAAGTTATTTCCGGACAATCCCAATACGATTTTTGTACATCATTTGCATCCGGCATATTATTATTTGGTACAAAAACTACCCGCCACATTGCCATGCACATTTCCCTAATGATTTTCAGTGAACCAAAGTTTGGGTTAAAATGCATAGAGCACTTCAACGGACCAGTAAAAGGTGTTCGGAAGCGTTTGTTTATAGGTGTAACTCTTTGAAATGTTGTTGGTGGTGATGGTGGCTTTTATATCCGCTGGATTTATGGGCAGGGCATAGGTGGGTGTAAAACTAAATGTCCAACCACCTGCTACATAACTGATCGGACAACTGGGTTCATAATCCAGGATTTGAAATTTTTCGGCATTTAATACTTCTCCCGTAATCGTGATACTTGGATCCAAAGGAGGTTTCCCGTCATTTCTTGGTACGGTGAACCGTCTGTTCTGGTAGTAAGAATTGTAGGCATTCTGGGTTGCCATATTCATGGTCACGGTGGGGGTGATGCTTAAATTTCCAATATTAAACTGTTGCTGGAGAGCTGGAGAAATCTGATAATCGGGAAGATGATTGCCAAAGGTCCAGGTAAAATTTACGCTGGGTTGGATAAAGGGCAATGAGTAACTGTTGGCATATTCAATGCTTCCCTTTTGTTCGGATGTCGTGCTGGCGCTGAGTTTGCTGTATAAAAATCCCGAAACCGTAACGGTCCCGCTGTAGTTACCGGGGTTAAAAGTATAGGAGCCGTCCAGAGTGTACTGATTAACCTGGGGAGAGGGTTCATGGACATTATAACCGACACTTAAATCAATTTCAAAACCGCTTTTGAAGACATAACTGATCTCGGGTGTTATCAAGGGAATGACAGAGGAATCCTTGCGTCCGTTGGTTACATCGTTGGATTGATAGGTGACATTTGCCTGGAAATGTGAGCGGGCTGGGGCTGTACTGTCTGCATTGGATGCTTTTTTTGCCGTATCCGTTTTGTGGACGGCCGTATCTTTTACCGAAAGGGAGTCTTGCGTTTTCTTTACCAGTGTTGAGGAATCCTTTATAGGAATGGATTTAACCTGTGCGTTTAAAGGACAGGAATAATGAAGGCAAATCAAAAATACTAGCAGTCGGGTAAAACTTGTTTTCATTTATTCGAAAAATTGCTTTTCAGCACTGGGTTTATTCGGAATTGGATTTGGAAATATACTAATATTTTTGGATCGGCCGGCCTTCATACCGCATTTTATAGACTGTTCGGAATCGATCAGCTGCTGCATTTTCCTCAACCAGGAGAATAATTCCAATAAATATCCTTAATTTAAACGGGCGATACAACACTATGTTGCGCGCCTGCTATATAAAATACACCACATGAAATGGGCAACACTCTTGCTGGTATTGACGATCTCTTCTTGCAGGGAAAAAAAGGTGGTTTGCCTCATCGATGCTTCTGATGTCCTGAAAGGAGCGACCAACAATATAACTGTGCAAAAGGATTCATCCTATAAAATTGTCGCCATCTATGATCAGGGTTGGGATAGTTTAAAAGGAGGGGTTTATCTTTTCTATCCGAATCAATTTTTAAAATCTTATACTTTCTATCAGGCAAAACAACCGGTATATGTGGAGAAATATGATGAGAATGGTATCCTGATTGAGACCAAAGGCAGTCCGATGGTTGCCCGGATTATCAACGATATGGGACAGGATTCTGCATTTGTTCAGGTGTACTTTTATAATCCCATGAAATCCTACCAGGCGCTCCATATCAAGATTAACAACAATCCTTCTGAAAATTATACTTTACAAAAGGACACGTTTTATTCAAACATGAAATCTGTGACATTTGGTATCAATACCACCGATCAGAATCACATCAATATGTATTCACAGATTACTTATCTGGATGAATGCACAAAGATTGAACACATACTCAATGATTCTCTTTTTTTGGTAAAGGACTCGCAAACAGGTCTGTCTCCCGCCTCGGCTAAATAACCCTTCCCCTCGCCAGGATTCTATTCGGGCGTGCTCATTTTTTCAGCCATTTTATATATGGAAGACGAGTCAGGGGTTGTTTTTCCATTTTGAATAATTATCCGGTAATGGAATCGAATTTTTTCTCCCTTGCCCATAGAAAGATGTAAGGAAGATTTGCCATTCGTAAATATTTTTTCTCCCAGCGGATTGGCTGCGAAAAGACCATAACCCCGTGCATGCCAGAAAGTGGGATAGTTTGGATTGGCCGGATCATCTAATATGATGATGCTTACGGAGTCCTTCCCAATTTTTCCAAATACCTTACACCAGGTTCCCCGGGTTCCCCAGGCCGCATCTCCTTGTTTTCCTTCGCTGGTAAGGTAATTCCCATTGGCAACCGTATCGGCCACCACCTGGGTGATATTCCCTTTATTGTCGGCGAACTGCTGGCTGCTGGTATTGGGTATCTGCAATTCACGCGTCAGCCGCAATCCCAGCAATCCGTCCTTAGCGTCTTCTAAAGTAACGACGGTGTCTGCCCTTAACTCTGTGAAGCGATCAATCATTCTTTCGCTGTCATTGCCACTGAATTCAAAACGGGTTGTTTCCTCCATCAGGGGTTTGTTTTGCTGGTTTACCCAACGCGCATGATACCGCAGGATGCCAGGAGAACCGCTGGTCACTTCCAACAACTGATCCGTCTTTATCCAACCATACTGTGATTTTTTTTCCGGGGGAATCGCATAGGAATTATTCCAAAAATCAAGACCGTTGACATTTTCATACGTCATCCATAGACCTAGATGATGGGGATGATCGGTCGGTTCACCAGGTCTTGGACTGACAGGAAATCCCCGGGTGATGAGGGTATGACCCGCATCATAAATGGGATACAATACCGGTTTTTCCAGACTGTCCGGATATAGAAAACTGGTGAACAGTTGCCCACCTGCGAAAACATCCACCCGGTTTTCATTTTCTCGCTTGATCAATTTTATTTTTAAACGCTGCTGGGCTATAGAAAAAAAAGGGGAGAGGATAAATGCCAATAAAATTTTTCCGGTTATTAAATGAAGTTTCAAGATGATTAATATTGGAACGGTTTGTTGTCTGCCATGACATTTTGAGTCTGTTCGTCAAAAGTCGCCTTAGCGCCAGTATGTACGGCTGCATTGGTCATGATATTGGCGATGGAATGACTATAACCCGCTTCCACTGGAGCATGGGGCTGCTCGCGGCTTCGAACACACAACATCCAGTTTCTTATATGGGCGGAAGTCAGACTGTCGCCACCGGTGTTGGCAGAAGCGACGACTTTCTCAGCCGTGGATAAATCCAGTACTGGCAACAGGTTGGCTTTCATATCCATGGCATCCGCGAATCGTTGCGTTAGTCCACCGGTCGGTGTGATTTTGTTGGTATTGAGATTGAGTTCGCCACCGTTGGAATAATAAATCTCCATGGGGTTTTCATCGCCATTGTCCATGCGCGATTGAAAACTTACCTGAAATCCACTGGTGGGATCATTGGCCGGTCCATAGTCAAATGTGGCAGAAATCGTATCCCAGTTTTTACGGCCGTCCTTCCACATATAAATACCTCCATTGGCAACCACTGAACGCGGATGCTGGAGGCCGGTAAACCAATGCACGGTGTCAATCTGGTGACTCATCCATTGTCCGGGCAGGCCGGATGAATAAGGCCAGAATAACCTGTATTCAAGATAATAACGCGGATCAAAAGGCACATAGGGGCGGTTGATCAAAAATCGTTTCCAGTCGGTGTCTTCTTCCTTCAGCAAGGGAACCAGGGCTGGCCTTCGCCAGCGTCCGGGTTGATTCACGTTCCAGGTCAATTCGACCATCACGATATCTCCAAATTTCTTTGAACGGATAAATTCATTGGCAGCCTGATAGTTGACCCCACTTCTTCTCTGAGAACCAATCTGGACAATTTTATTGGAAGCTTTGATGGCCTTAAAGGCCGCCCGGTTGTCCTCCATGGTTTCTGCAAACGGTTTTTCTACATAGGCATCACATCCCCCTTCTACCGCCTGAATCGCATGACGGGCATGTTGAAAATCAGCGGTGGAAATGAAAACGGCGTCAGCCAGTTTTTTATCATAGAGTTCCTCATTATTTCTGCAACCAACGATATCATGCTGCATTTTTGCTTTCCATTGCGCCACCCCTTCCTCCCTTCTGCGGTTCCAGATATCAGAAACCGCTACGATATCGAAATTCAGCTCTTTATAATGTTCCATAAAGCAAGGCATATGGGTGGACTTGTGCCGGTCGGAAAATCCCACGACAGCTACCCGCACCCGGTCGTTCGAACCGATGATGCGGTTATAACTGGAAGCCGTAAATCCTGCACGGGCCATCAGTATGCCCGAAGCAGCCAGAGATGTTTTTTTGATAAAGGCGCGTCTCGAATTTTTCATTGGCTTATATTTACTTTCGTTGTTAAAGATAGCGTTTGTAAAAATAATTTTATGTCTTCAATCCCCGAACATTTAATACCCAGCCGACTGGCCAAAAGAGCCGATTTCGACCAAGAAGTCATTCATTCCATACTGGACGAAGCCCTCTTTTGTACCGTTAGTTATGTGTCAGAAGGGAAACCTTTTTCGATTCCTACCGCCTTTGTACGGTATAAAGACAAAATCTATATCCATGGATCGGTGGGTAGCCATTTTATCCGGGAAATTGAAAAAGGAATTCCTGTTTGTATATCCGTGACCCTGATGGATGCCATTGTGGTAGCCCGCTCTGCCTTTCATCACTCCATCAACTACCGTTCCGTGATACTGTTTGCAACGGCAGAGAAAGTTGAAAAGCTGGAGGACAAAAAAGAAGCATTTGAATGGCTGACCAATAAAATTGTACCTGGCAGCTGGGGCTATCTTCGAACCATCAAGGAAAACGAAATCAAGAAGACCACGGCACTCGCTTTTCCGATTCACGAAGCGTCGGCAAAACTACGAAAGGGGATGCCCATCGATGAGGAAGAGGACCTGGAACTACCGATCTGGTCAGGATTGATACCGCTTCAAACCTTGCGCCAGCAGCCTGTTGCCGATTCTTTCAGTCAGAAAATTCCGGTGCCCGTACATCTGTTGTGAGAAGAAAATCTTTTAAACCAGTTTTGGCACTTCGTTCAGGATCTGGCGGAGAAACAGAGCTGAGTCGTTTTTCTTAGAATTGGCCATATCATAAAGGGTGATTTTATCCAGCAGCTGATCAACCGTAAATTGAATCATCTGCCAAAGAGATCTGGCCGAACAATCCACCGAGTTTGTACAAAGTTTTACGGATCCGGCGTGTTGACCGCAGAAGTCCTTATCATACAATACACCTCCAAGAGCCTGGAGCACATATTTGATTTTAATTTCCCGGGAAGGTTTGGCCAAAACATAACCACCCTTATAACCCGGCGTACTGTTAATGAATCCGGCCATGCGAAGGGTCCTGGTTAGTTTAGCCACATAATGACTGCTCAATCCTTCGGCTTTGCTCAGCTGGGGAATACTCATGCCATCTTCGGTTTCGCATCCAGCGATCCGGATGAGAACCCTTAACCCGAATTCTTCTTGTGCAGTAATTTTCATAATAAATATTTCAAAAGGAAGCCTCGTTCAATCAGTACAAATAATTTTTCCAATGGATGGGCCTACTCCTTTAATTTATAACCAACCCAATTCCAATTGTGCTACTTCCGACATCCGGCTTTTATCCCAGGCCGGTGTCCAGGTAACCGCGACATGCACGTCGTTAACGCCTTCAATCTCTCTTAATTTCTGATCCACTTCTACCGGAAGCGATTGGGCAGCCGGACAACCCGGCGCCGTTAAAGTCATCACGATCTGGACATTGTTAATCGGTAGAATATTTATTTCATAAATAAGCCCCAGTTCATAAATACTCACCGGTATTTCCGGATCAAAAATCGTTTGTAGTTTTTCTATTACCTTATCTTTTAATTCCTCCATTTCCTAGTTTTTTGAGGCAAGTGGATCTTTAATCTTATAGGCCAGTGCATAGTTCTTCATCTGTTTTACCATGCTCAATAGTCCGTTCGAACGGGTCTGGGCAAGATGGGTGGTCATCCCTATTTCCCGGATAAAATCCAGTTTCGCTTCCAGGATCTCGACCGGGGTTCTTCCCGACAATACCCGAATCAACATGCTGATCAACCCTTTCACGATGAGGGCATCGCTATCGGCCTTGTAATACAATTTGCCGTTTTGAAAGTCTGCCGCCAGCCATACCGACGATTGGCAACCCCTAACCTTGTTTTCATCCGTTTTAAAGACTGGATCCAGGGGATCCAACTTTTTACCCATGTCGATGATGTACTCGTATTTGTCATCCCAGGAGTCAAATAATGCAAATTCTTCTACAATTTCCTTTTCCGTTTCCAAAATGCTCCCTGCTTCATTCATTATTTTGATAAGATTTTCACCACTTTATGCAACCCCTTTACCAATTCATCAATTTCATATTTCGTATTATAGACGGCCAACGAAACCCTGGCTGTACCCGGAATACAAAACCTATCCATGAGGGGCTGTGCACAATGATGACCCGTTCTCACCGCAATACCCCGGTTATCCAATAAGATTCCGATATCCTGTGGATGGGCACCTTCTATGATAAAAGATACTACACTCACTTTTTCCTTTGCTTTGCCGATAATTTTCAATCCTGGAATTTTTTCCAGTTCTTGATGCGCATAATCAAGAAGCTCTTCTTCATGTCTGCGAATCTTTTCCTTGCCACATTCCAGCACAAATCGAATGGCTGAACGAAAAGCAATCACATCGGCAATATTGGGTGTACCGGCTTCAAACTTATAGGGTAAGTCATTAAAACTGGTTTTCTCAATGGACACGTCTTTGATCATTTCGCCCCCACTCTGAAAGGGCGGCATGGCTTCCAGGAGCGCCTTTTTGCCATATAAAACACCCACGCCGGTTGGACCATATATTTTATGAGCTGAAAATGCAAAGAAGTCGCAATCCATTTCCTGGACATCAATATCCAGATGTACGGCCGATTGTGCCCCGTCGACCACTACAACTGCTCCAACAGCATGGGCCAGGGAGATTATTTTTCTAACCGGGTTAACGGTTCCCAGGGCATTGGAAACATGCACTATGGAAACCAGTTTTGTTCGGGTAGTGAGCATTTTTTCATATTCCTCCATCACGAGTTCTCCGTTGTCATCGATCGGTATTATTTTGAGCACGGCGTTTTTCTCCTGACAGAGGAGCTGCCAGGGAACAAAATTGGAGTGATGCTCCATATTGCTGATGATGATTTCATCACCGGATGAAATATTATTTCGTCCCCAGCAATAAGCCACCAGATTGATGCTTTCCGTAGTGCCTTTCGTAAAAATGATTTCTTCCCGGGAAGGGGCGCCAATAAATGCCTGTACGATATCCCTGGTTTGTTCAAAAGAAGCGGTCGCCTCCTCGGCCAGGGTATGAATACCCCGGTGAATGTTCGCATTATAATTTGAATAATAACTCACGAGGGCATCGATCACCTGTTGGGGTTTTTGGGTTGTAGCCGCATTGTCCAGGTATATCAGTGGTCTGCCTTTCACCTCCCGATTGAGGATGGGAAATTCCTGCCGGATAGCCGTGATGTCTAATGTTCTTGGTATGGTCAGCGCTGCATTCATGATAATTCTTTTTCCAACCGTTCATTGATCAGTTTTTCTACCCAACCACGAAGAGACAGGAGTTTTATTTGATCCAGAATATCAGAGGCATAAGCACTGAGCAATAAATTCCTGGCTGTTTTTTCAGAAATCCCACGGGATTGCAAATAAAACAGACCCTCTTCGTTCAATCTGCCCACGGTACAACCATGGGTACATTTTACGTCATCGGCAAATATTTCGAGTTGTGGTTTTGTATTGACACTGCAGGTATCAGATAACAATATATTCTTGTTGCTTTGGTATGCGTTGGTTTTCTGAGCAGGCTGACGAACAAATATTTTCCCATTGAAAACACCTGTTGACTGATGATTGAGAATGCCCTTATAAAGCTCATTACTCAAACAGTTTGGTTTGACGTTGTCAACTATGGTGTGGTTGTCGATGTGACTGTGGCCTGTTTGAAAATAAAGACCATATAAATGTGCTTCACAGTTTTTAGCATCGAGAATCACATTTAGGTTATTGCGAATCAAACCGCCGTCCAGTGAAATGGTCACCGCCTGGATGAAACTTTTACCTATCTGGCGGATATGGGTGGTACTTACCTGGTTGGTATTGGAGCCGTCGTTTTGAACTTTATAGTATTCAAGCCTGGCTTCCTGTTCCACTATAATCTCCATGATCTGGTTGGTGAAACTTTCATTGGATCCCAGGGTCGCATAGTTTTCAACCACTTGCGCGTGCGCTTGCTCACTCAAATACATCAGACTCCGGGGTTGGGAAAGGATATTTACAGAACGAGCATCTGTAATATGATAGATATATAAGGGATGTTCGATGTGTTCTGCTTTCCCGGCATGGATGAAAACTGCTCCGTGCACAAATGCCGTATTCAGTGCATTGAGACCATCTTTCTGATAATGACTGCTGTCCCCGAGCCACTGATTCACGATCCCCCGAAATTCTCCATCCGCCGCCTCTTCCAAGGCCAACACCTGTAGATTGGTTGAACGGATCTTGGAAAGTGAAAATGAATAAAAACCATTTACAAATACCAACTCATTGGTTGCTTCATGCCCCGGCAATCGAAGCCGGTTTAAATCATCGGGAGAAACGATCCCAGTGAGGGGATCGGCCGGTAATTGAAACTCTTTGTTAAACAGTCCGGCAATGCGGGTATATTTCCATTCCTCGTGTTTTGAACCGGGAATACCCATCTGCGAGAACGTTTGAAATGCCTGTCCGCGCAATTTATCGAGTCCACCCTGATCTTCACCCGGTTGAAACTGATCAAATCTTTCCTTAAAATATGCGATCGTATTCATGGTTGCTGGTTGACCTCCGCTATCTAGACGGTTTCTACGGTATTTTCATTTTTAATAAAATCATATCCTCTTTCTTCCAATTCGAAGGCCAGCTCTTTGGTTCCGGACTTTACAATCCGGCCATTGTACAATACGTGTACATAATCCGGCACGATATAGTCCAGAAGCCGCTGGTAATGGGTGACCACCAGAACCGCATTGTCTTTGTTGCGGAGTTTGTTAACTCCGTTGGATACGATGCGGATGGCGTCGATGTCAAGGCCCGAATCCGTCTCATCCAGGATGGCCAGTCTTGGTTCCAGCATGGCCATCTGGAATACTTCATTGCGTTTTTTTTCACCTCCGGAAAATCCTTCGTTTAAAGATCGGCTGAGCAGGGTTTGCTCAATATTGACGAGCGCCATCTTCTCTTTCATTCTTTTTAAGAAGGTCACTGCATCCAGGGGAGATTCTCCGCGGCTTTTGCGTATCTCATTGACCGCGGTTTTAATAAAATTTATGGTATTCAATCCGGGAATTTCAATCGGGTACTGAAATGCCAGAAACAATCCCAGCGCCGCGCGGTGTTCTGGGGAAAGTTCCAAGAGATCTTTACCTAGAAATTCAACCGATCCTTCCAATACTTCATAATCTTTCCGACCTGCCAGGACAGAAGCCAGTGTGCTCTTGCCGGACCCATTGGGGCCCATAATGGCGTGCACTTCCCCGGCCTTGATTTCCAGGTTTATTCCATTCAATATTTTCTTTCCTTCAATACCTGCATGCAAATTCTGAATCGTCAACATATTTCTGCTTTGTTTTTTTATATTCCCTCTGTAAAGGGGTCAAGTGTCTATTCTGCGAATGAATTGGCCGGTTATCCCACGCTTCCTTCCAGGCTAATGGCCAGCAACTTTTGGGCTTCCACCGCAAATTCCATCGGCAACTGATTCATCACTTCTTTGGCAAAACCATTGATGATCAGGGCCACGGCCGTTTCCGTATCGATTCCCCGTTGATTGCAATAAAAAATCTGGTCTTCTCCGATTTTGGAAGTAGTCGCTTCATGTTCCACGACAGCTGTATTGTTCCTCACTTCGATGTACGGGAAAGTATGTGCTCCGCATTTGTCCCCCAGCAACAGAGAATCGCACTGGGAGAAATTTCTCGCATGAGAAGCATTTTTACTTACATGCACCAGTCCCCGATAACTGTTGTTGCTAAATCCGGCCGAAATGCCTTTGGATACGATGCGACTGCGGGTGTTTTTTCCCAGGTGCATCATCTTGGTGCCCGTATCAGCCTGTTGATAATTATTGGTGACGGCCACTGAATAAAATTCGCCCGTGGAATAGTCTCCTTTTAAAATAACACTCGGATATTTCCAAGTAATCGCCGATCCGGTTTCTACCTGTGTCCAGGAAATCTTTGAATGATTTCCCTTGCAAATACCCCGTTTGGTTACAAAATTATACACCCCGCCACGTCCTTGTTTGTCTCCGGGATACCAGTTTTGTACGGTGGAATATTTTATCTCCGCGTTTTCAAGGGCCACCAGTTCGACGACCGCCGCGTGAAGTTGATTCTCATCGCGCATGGGTGCCGTACAACCTTCCAGGTAACTGACATAACTGCCGGCTTCTGCAACAATCAGGGTTCTCTCGAACTGCCCAGTGTTGATCGCGTTGATTCTAAAATAAGTGGACAGTTCCATGGGACAGCGAACGCCCTTGGGAATATAACAAAAGGACCCGTCACTGAAAACAGCGGCGTTCAGCGCGGAGAAATAATTATCGCTGATGGGAACGACGGAACCCAGGTGTTCACGGATCAGTTCCGGATGTTCCTGGATGGCTTCACTCATCGAACAGAAAATGATTCCCAATTCAGCCAGCTGACCCTTGAAGGATGTACCAATCGATACGCTGTCGATGACGGCATCCACCGCAACCCCTGTTAGTCTTTTCTGTTCTTCCAGGGATATGCCCAACCTTTCAAAAGTCCGGATGAGCTCCGGATCGATTTCATCGAGATTTTTCGGATTTATTTTTTGTTTGGGTGCTGAATAATAAATGATGTCCTGATAGTTGATGGCTGGGTAGTGGATGTTGGCCCAATCCGGTGATTTCATGGTTAACCACTGACGGTACGCTTTCAACCGCCAGTCCAGCATCCACTGTGGCTCCTTTTTGCGGGCAGAGATAAAACGAATGACGTCTTCATTGAGTCCCTTGGGTGCTTCGTCTGCTTCTATTTCAGTTACAAACCCATATTTGTAGTCACTAAACACCGTTTTTTCGATCGTAGTGAGCTCATTTTCCACTTCAGGAGACTTAGGCAGGATAAGTTCTGTCTTCATATTGCAAATTTACGAAACCATTTATACTAAAAAGTATAAACAGGCATTTTTTCTGAAATTAGCGCCCGTTCGAAAGACTGCTTACCGGTAGGTAATACAGCCCGTCGTTTTTTAGTTTCTAAGGGGACATCAAAGCAGGAAAGATCGGGGCATCCGGAAGGTTGGATCTTATATTATCTTTGTATATAATTGTAATTCAATTAGTTATCACTGGAGTATGTCAGCCCCAACAGCGAAAGGGAGATCTGTTAACGATATATTCTTCGCTTGGGGAAAAGGATATCTTCCGCCGTTTCATAGCCTTCCTCGGCGACGACTCGAAGCCTTTTTTGGAGTCTTTTTTCAGCTTTTCTTCTTTTGATGATTTGAACGATCAGCAGGGCACTCAGGGTGATGCTGACGGCAAAGAGGACTTTCTTGGTTTTCATTCAATTAGTGCGCAGAAATCTTGAACAACATTGTTTGATATGGGGTAACCAAAGTAAAAATCATGCCCAATTTATGAGACCTTCAAACAATTCCAAACAAGGCTATTTTTCCATGACCGGCCCAGGAATCTAAAATCTTCTGATTTTAATGCTGGGATTGCAAGTGCAAGTTCAGGATTTCGGGGAGTCCGCATAGTCCTTAAAAGCCTGGATGGTCTGCTGTAGGGATGCCTCCATTTGTTTTTTATCCAGCAACTCCGCCCGGTATAAACCATTGGGTAAAAGACTTACCAATATCTCATGGTAGGGCCCGCTGGCAATGTATGGATTTTGTTCTTTGAACACGGGATGCATTTCATGTTCCACGACCATTTTGTCTACCTGTTCCCTGTTCAGATCATGGAAAATCAAAGCCATGAGATTTTTTCCAAAGTTGCACAAATTTGGTTTAAATCAAAAGTCGGTATTATCCGGATTTATGAACCAAATGTTAATCCTTTTGCTAATCGATATTTTGCTGACAGATAATCTTCTCCCGGTCCCTTATTAAACGCAGTTTATTATGGGGGAATAATTACATTTGCTTTATGGCAGTATTGAAAAATGTGCAGTTTTCGAAATTGATTAAAGCAGAAGGAAGATTGAGAGAATTCAATTTCAGAAAAAGTAACGGAATCGCGGGCCCGGTATACCATGTGGATGTCAGTGATGACCGGGGAAACCGCTACTATATTAATATGTTGCTGGAGGACAATACCTGGACGGTACAGGAAAAAAACCTCCCCGCCTGGATTCAGGATGCGGTCAATCAATTTCATCCGGCTATCCTGGAACAGGAGGGATAATCAAGCTGTCATGAACAAATCCAGGTTGGAGGCCTTTAGCGATGGAGTGATTGCGATCATCATCACTATCATGGTTTTGGAAATCAAAACGCCGCATGACACCAGCTGGCACGCGCTCCTGGATCAACTACCGGTTTTTTCAAGTTATCTCCTCAGTTTTGTATTTGTCGGCATTTATTGGGGCAACCATCATCATCTTCTGGGTGCAGCCTCCCATGTTAACGCAGCCATTATCTGGTCCAACCTGAACCTTCTTTTCTGGTTATCCCTGATACCTTTTGCAACCGGATGGATGGGAGAGAATCATTTTGCGCAGAATACGGTCATCCTTTATGCCAGCCTGCTGCTGATTTGCGGACTCTCCTTTACCATTCTGCAGACTTGTATTGAGCGAATCACCCGGAACAATCCAAAGCTCGTGGAAGCCTTCGCCTGTACCAAAAGAAAGGGAATTTTCTCCGTTGTTTGTTATGGGTTGGCCATCGCCCTGGCCTATGTGAATACCTTGTTTTCTGCTATCTTATTTTGTATCGTCTCCGTACGCTGGCTAATACCCGACAAAAGCATAGAAGAAGCCCTCCGGAAGTGAGGCATAAGGGAAACCATTAGAATGGCAATAAAATTTTAATCATACCGTTTTCGAAGGGAACCCAAGAGCACAAAACATGAAAAAAATCATTTTTTCGGCGATAGCCCTTTGCCTTTCCAGTTTTGCTTTTTCTCAGACTTTTATGCAAGGTGTCGGTATCAATGTCGTCTTGCAGTCAACCTCCGGTGCCACTGTAGATCCGGTGGGTGCAATCATGTATTCACCCCGCGTGAATTTCATGGAAACAGAAAACAGTTCTTTGTCTGTTGGCATACCCATGAGCTTTGGAATTTCCGGATCTTATAATTCTCAATACGCCAGCGACAATTCACTCGGTGTGATGTTTGATGCGCCCCTGATGTTCAACTACAACTATGGAGCAGGATCCGTCAAAGAGGCCGAAGATAAATTCGGCGTATTTGCCGGTGCTGGATTTGGATATCACATGAATCAGTATACCGCTACCGATGAGAACGGGTACGATTTTTCCGCAAAAATTTCTGGTTTTGGACCAGTTGGAAATATCGGCGTACGGATGGGGGTAGGTCATCACTCCCACAATCTTGAACTTCGTTTTTCCTATATGAAAACCTTGGATCAATCAAAATCCACGGTTACAGGAATAGGTTGCCTCTTTAATTTCTGAGGATCCGTTAGAAAAATCGGCCAATACTCCCGCTCGCCCGATACCAGCCATCAGCGGATGGTCCGTAGGCAATGAACGGGTGACCGTAGCTATTTATTTGCGGAGATTATCCGATTTTACTATACCGGTTATTGATATAATCCCAATTTACTAACGACCACCAGGCACCGATATAATCTGGTCTCTTGTTTTGATATTTCAGGTAATAGGCATGTTCCCAAACATCCAGTCCAAACAGGGGTATCCCTTTGACTTCACTGACGTCCATAAGGGTATTGTCCTGGTTAGCTGTAGAGACCACATCGAGTGTCTTATCTTTTTTTACAATTACCCAAGCCCATCCTGATCCAAAACGGGCCTTGGCAGCATCATTGAATTTTGTTTTTAACCCGTCCATTGATCCGAAGCTGCCCTGAATAGCCGTCGTGAGGGCTGCAGAGGGGGCGCCTCCCTTTCCCGGTGCATTCATAAACTGCCAGAAAAGAGAATGGTTATAATGGCCTCCGGCATTGTTTCTCATTTTGGTGGAATATTTTGAGATCGAAGCCAACAGGTCTTCCAAGGACATCGTGGAAGTATTTACATTTTCTGCCACGACGGCTTCAGACAAATTCTTAGCATAAGTTGCCGCGTGTTTGGTATAGTGAATTTCCATGGTCATTGCGTCGATGGCTGGCTCCAGCGATGTATAACTGTAAGGGAGTGGTTGCTGTGTATAAGGAACGGGATCCGGTGCAGACAACAAAACCGGATGAACAGAACCCGCATTGGCAAAACTAGTCAGGACAGAGCCGGTAAGGCCCGCTACCACACCGGCTTTCCCGGCTGTGTGAATGAAATCTCTTCTGGATAGATCTTTATGTGACATAACTGATTTTTTAGATACTCAATTTAGGTATAAAACATGAAGGCCGGGGTCAGGAAGCCTGAATCCACCGGTATATGTTTGAGTTGCAAAAGGATTGCCAACCAAGCCCGTTCAGGCTTGTTCAATCCGGATAAAGCAGGTATTTTTTCCTTTTAACCTTAAATTGAGAAAGGGCAGGTTCCCAGGATTTTCGGATGTCTTTTTCAGAAACGCCGTCGATAATCTGTTTGCGCAAGAGGGGAGTGCCGGCGAGTTTATCAAAATTTCCGATTTGTTTACTGCGCGACGCATCAAAAAATATTTCTTTCTGCGGATAAGTCCGGTAAAATTCGAACAACCAATTGAGGTTGATTTGTTTTTTTTCACGCAAGGCTTCGAGATCATAACTCTGCAGATCCAGCCCATAACAAAGGGTGTCCTGATAAAGCGGGTGTTCACTCATTCCAGCAATAGAAACCGGTAAAAATTGAAATGCATATTTTCCTGCCAGCGGGGGTGCTCCCAGGACTGTAAAGGGTCGATGCGTGCCACGACCCAGACTGATGACCGTTCCCTCAAAAAGGCAAAGGCTGGGATAAAGTAAAATGGATTCGGGTGTATTGAGATTGGGAGAGGGGGGCACGGGCAAAATATAGCGTGACGAATGGGTGTAGCCCGCATTTTTTATCACCTGCAGTTCACAAGATACTTTGTTCGTCAACCAGCCTTCCCCATTGATCATTTCTGCCATTTCCCCCATGGTCATTCCGTGCACAATGGGAATGGGCTGAAGGCCTACACCCGACCGGAGAGAATCTTCCAACACCGGTCCATCGACATAAAAACCATTGGGATTGGGTCTGTCCAGGATGAGCAATGGTTTGTGGAAATTCGCACAGGCTTGCATCACGCGCTGCAGGGTGATGATATAGGTGAAGAAACGGGCACCTACATCCTGTATATCAAAAACGATCAGGTCAACTCCTTCCAGATCTTGCTGCGAAGGCATGCTTTTTTTCCCGTACAAGGAAACAATCGCAAGGCTGGTGAGCGAATCACGGCTGTCAGAAACAGTGGCTCCATTGCTGGCATTTCCACGGAAACCGTGCTCAGGACCAAATACTTTTACGACCTGGATGCCCGCGTGCAGCAAACTATCCACTAAGGGTATGCCTCGGATCTGCGAGGTGGGATTGGCTACCAGGGCGATCTTTTTACCACGAAGAAGCGGGAAATATTTTTCTGTTTGCTCAGCACCGGTGAGTATGGACGTCGTAGGTAACTGAGCCCTTGAAACCAAACAGATCTGCAGCATGAGATCAAGAAGAATCAAGATGGTTCGCAAAGGCCTCTTCTTCATTTTAAATCCACTGATTTTAAAACCCTTTTCAGTCGTAAAGTTTTTTGGCAATACCCTCTACAACGGTCTTGGGTAAGAGCCAAGCAAAAAACGCACTGAGTTTGTTCATGGCGCCCGTAATCACTTCCGGACGGCGATGGAAAAGACTGTCCACCGCAATTTTTGCGACTGCCTGGGGTGTCATATTAAAACGTTCGGCTGTTTTCTGTCCCTTGGCACCGACATTGGCCCGGTTGACAAAATTGGTATCCGTTGGACCCGGACATATGCAGGTTACGGAAACAGAAGTTTTTTTAAGTTCCTGATGGAGGCCGCGGCTAAAACTCAACACATAGGCTTTGGAGGCGGCATAGGCTGATAAAAACGGAACGGCCTGATAGGAAGCAGAACTGCCGATATTAAGAATATAGGCCTCGGGTAGTTGGAGCAGGTCCGGCAAGAACAGCCGGGTTAGTTTGGTGAGGGTCACAATATTTACTTGCAACATTTGCTCGTGTTCGAGGGGAGAATATTTTTCAAATGAACCACTCAATCCATAACCGGCATTGTTGACCAGCACCGAAACCGTGTATTGATTTTTTTTACACCAGTCGTACACTTTTTCGGCCGCCTGGCTTTCGGATAAGTCCAAAGATAACCAAGCGCAGGTTTTGGAAGTGGCATCCTGAATTTCCTTGGAAACTTTTTCCAGCAAATCGCTCGAACGGGCGACCAGGAGCAGATCATACCCCCGAGCCGCTAAGATTTCCGCAATAGATTTTCCGATTCCTTTGCTGGCTCCGGTGATGAGTGCAAAAGGCATTATAATTCATTTAAGATTCTGAAATCCTCAGTTCTGTACTTTGGAAGCGAAACGGTGGTAAAAAGGCGTCTTGCTGTTTTCGTCTTTGGGCATGTATTTGCCGGTAATGATGGGCACATACATAACACGTCGGCGGCTGGCTTCACCTACATATGGTGACTGCTGCGCCCGGTGCCAGATGCGGCCGTCATGCACGGTAAGATCTCCTGGATTGATATCAAACCCGATTTCACGGGCATCGGGGTTGTTGTCTATGAAGTATTTTTTCTTGAAAAGTAAACGCAGAACACCTTGTGTATGAGTGCCGGGAAGAACACGCAATCCACCCGCTTCAAAAGGGACATGGTCCAGATGAATGCCTACATTCAGCATGGGCATGATCTTTTGGCCTAAAAATAAATCTCTGGGGCTATCGGTATGCCATCCCATCTGAGAAAACTTACTTTCTGGAGTCCGGACATAGTGATTGAGGATCAGTCCGTCCTTTTCATTTTCGGCGATCCTACCTTCGTAGGGAGCCAAAAGTTCCAGGAGTGCCACCAACCGTGGATCTTTTAGAAATTCATGAAAAGTCGTACTATAATTGGATAAAAAGCACAAACGCTGTATGATGGTCTGGCCGTTGTGGTCCTTGCCAAATTTGAGGGGGACGCCGTTGATTTTATCTACGCCTTCATCAAGTAATTGTTTTTCAATGCGGTTTAATTCCTGTATGAAAAAGGCAACTGTTTCGGGCTTGAGAACATTGCGAAATAAGATCACCCCGTTTTTATGGAAAAAGGTTGCTTGTTCCGGGGTTACCTTATCACCTAGAATGAATTCAGGGCATACTAATTTTTTCATATCATGGTAGCATTTAAGTCTTTAGCAGGGGATATTGCCTGATTAAAACCCAGACTTGGACAGGATGAAATTAACTTAAAAATAATTATGAATTTTATTATCCGCAAAATTAATGAATAAAGTGCTATTAACCAGCCCTTCTTCCATTCTTATTTCCCCAATTGTTAATTACCGGGATAAATTAAACGTTTAAATCAGCCCGTTGGTATCTGAAAAAAAGTTCTCCGAAAACCCTTAGACGGTTAACGAATCGGGTTTTTCCATTTTTGAAAATATTACTGCAAACCGGTATACAATATAAGTAAATAACGGAGCTGCCAATACGTCAATCGTATAATGCACATGTTGAACGAGCAGCAGAATGGCCAGCAGGATCGTGGCAAAAAGCGCATAAACGCGATCAGATTTCTTTTTAAGGCACAAAAAAACCAGAAAAACAGTTGTAGTATGTCCGGAAAAAAACAGGTCGTGGGTAATATAATGCGCCCCGTAAAATAGGTTGGTAATCGGGTCGGCCAGGGGGATGAGTCCTACCGGCGGATTCAGCGAAATCAAGCCAATACAGGCCATTCTCAGCAAGGTAACCCCGTTATAAGACCAAAGGGTAACCAATAACATATGGGGATCTCGGAAGATTCTGATAATCAACAGCAAACACGAAGACCAGATCAGGAAGAACACCGCCACCGAGGTATTCCTGGGCGGAATCAGTTCCAATACAAAGTCCGTCAAAACCCTGCCATTTCTTGCTTCAATGGCTAGAAAAAAGAAGGGTAAGGCGCTCAGAATCGCGATAAATAGGATCATTCCAGTCAGGAGCTTCCATCTAAAGACGGGATTTTTCCATGCTTCGGACCAGCCCAGCCCGGAGGCCTCGGACCGGGTGACTGAGCCATTTTTCCCGGTCGTTGACGATTCGGAAATTTTAACGCTTTTCAGTTTTTCAGGCTGCAATTAGGAATATTTTTAATAAATAAGTTGATTTTAATCAAGTGATTCGGTGGATTTTAAAGGACCACCCCGGACTTTTGCTACCGGTTATTTTTTAAAAGTGCCAGCGTTTGAAAGCCTCCATCGCCGCGTATTTGGTCAAGCCCAATTGAGCATATAGGTCGGCGGTATTGGCATTGCGGTCCTCGGCCCTTTGCCAGAATTCCCGGCTGTCCGAACCCTGAAAGGGTACCATATCTTTTTGTGACTGGTGGATGAAGATGCCGAATCGTTTCTTTAGGACCTGATCTGGACTCATGGGGATGGCCATTTCAATTTCGCTGACGTCCCATTCTTGCCAGGCACCCTTATATAACCAAACCCAGCAATCCTTTACCCAGGATTCCCCGGCATTTTTCAGGCGTCTCAGGGATTCAAAGACCACGTCCAGACATACTTTGTGCGTTCCATGGGGATCGGCCAGATCGCCGGCACAATAAACCTGATGGGGTTTAATTTTTTGCAAGAGATCAATGGTAATGACGACATCGGCTTCACTCATGGGTTTTTTTTCAATCGTTCCGGTCTCATAAAACGGAAGATTCATAAAATGAATTCCTGTGTCCGGTATACCCACGTACCGGCAAGTAGCGCTGGCTTCACTGCGCCGGATCAGTCCTTTGATATTTCTGATTTCCGGTGAATCCACGCCGGAATTTTTCTTCCCTTTCAGATATTTCTTGGCGTCGGCCAGTATCTGCGAAGACCGCTGGTGATCGATTCCAAACATCGCCTCAAAGCCGACAGCAAAATCTATAAAGCGGGTCACGAATTCATCGGTCACTGCAATATTTCCCGAAGTCTGATATCCGACATGAACTTCATGACCTTGATCGTGCAGGCGCATAAAAGTTCCACCCATGGAGATAATATCGTCATCAGGATGCGGAGAAAAAATGAGACATCTCTTTGGATAGGGAACCATTCTTTCCGGAGCATTGGGCAGGGGTTTGTTCTTTCCACCCGGCCAACCCGTAATGCTGTCGCGCAACATGTAAAATACTTCCAGGTTTATTTCGTAGGCATCTCCTTTGACGGCGAGCAGATCACTCAATCCATGGTCATTATAATCTTTGTCCGTTAAACTTAAAATGGGTTTTCCCAATTTGAGCGCGGTACCCACCACGGCTTTTCGCAGGATATCTGAATTCCAGTCGCAGTCTCCTGTCAGCCAGGGAGCTTTGAAACGGATCAGATCGGCAGCAGCTGCTTCGTCTGTAACAAATAAAGTGTTTTCATGTTCCTGCAGAATGGAAGCCGGCATTTCTTCGGTAACATTTCCTTCCAGGGATTTTTGCACGGCAACCGCTTTGTTACTTCCCCAGGCCATCAAGATGATCTGCCTGCTTTTCAAAATGGTGCTGATGCCCATGGTCACCGATAGCCGGGGAACCTGGGTAACGCTTTCAAAATCCCCCGCATTGGAAAGGCGGGTGGATATTTCCAAAGGGGTTACTCTTGTTTTGGAAAACCGGCTGGACCCAGGTTCGTTAAAACCAATGTGGCCATTGGATCCGATCCCCAGAATCTGCAGGTCAATACCTCCTGCATCGGTAATGGATTGTTCATAAGCGCTGCAAAATGCTTTCATCGATTCCTTGGGCAACTCGCCGTTGGGGATATGGCAGTTTCTCGGATCAATGTCGATGTGATCAAAGAAATTTTCTTTCATGAAACGATAATAACTCTGGGCCGCATCTCGGGTAATCGGGTAATATTCATCGAGGTTGAAAGCGATGACATTGCGAAAGCTGAGGCCTTCTTCCCGGTGCATCCTGATCAGTTCGCCGTAGAGTTTCAGGGGCGACTTACCCGTGGAAAGACCCAGCACGCAGCGGTCCTTATTTTTTTCTTTTTGGCCAATGAGTTCGGCTATTTTTTTTGCAACGAACACAGACCCATCCTGAGCATTGGGAAAAATAGCCAGGGGAATTTTTTCAAAAGAGTCAACCATTTTCATTGTGCAATCAGTTTATTTCTATTGATCTGCGAAAATAGGTTCTTTTAATCGCAAAGCATAAAGCTGCGAAGCCAAAGGAATTTGAATTTTTAAAAAAATGGAAATATATTCCCGAATTTAAAAAACAGACGGGTTCGGGATGATGGAAAGTCTTACTGCAGGGACTCGTAACACAAAGTCAGGAGCTGGCGGCTCTCGGGATCTATTTGCCTGCTTTCTATTTTTTGGCGAAGACCTTCCATGAGTTGTTGGTAGCGTTGGTGGAGGTCTCTTTTCTTATTTAGTTTTCCAACGATCAGATCGGTACAAATATTTCCTCCGCTTCGTGTATTCAGCGACCAGTCCGGATGGGCTGTGAAAAATTGATCCATATGAGCGATGGAACTCATCTGATCACAAAAAGGTACCAGTTCATATTGAAGCGTTTGGGCTAGCCAGTCGCCGACCATAAATAAGTCCCGGTAATTGTAAATGGAATGGTCCCTGATTTCCGTCGAGTCCGCATCTATTCCTGGAAAATCCTTCTTATACAAGATGATGCTGCAAAGATTGGATTCTTTGTTTAGAATCTCACTCATAAAGGATTCCTTGATTTCCCGTATCGCTGAATGCCAGATTTCAAGTTGGAAATCAACCCGATAGCTGATCGGGAAATGGCTGATAAAAACAATGGAAAGTTCGTCCTGACTGGTTTTATTTTTTCTCTTGTAACTGTAATTTGACCGGTTGAATTCAAAGCGCGCATTTTTCATAAAGCCGCCAGTCAATTTATAAATATAGGCTTGAATATCTCGAAGCCAAAGTTCGAGCGTGGGCGATTGTTTGCTATTAGAATCCATGCGAAAAAAATTACAACCTGAAAGTCGGACCAATGCCGCTCTAAATTAATAATCCGTTCCCGCATTCTGAAATGTAAGGGCTTTTATTTTACTGTATTTTGCCCGATATCACTGACACGATTATGGCCGAAGCATTTTGTCGATCGTGATAGAGGCGAATGGCAGATTTTTGAAAATCTGCATCGTCGCAGGTGTAAATATTGATGAATTTTTGAGGGTTTCTGTCCGAAAGTGGGAACCAACTGCTCTGAATCTGAATCATGACCCGGTGACCCTTGCGAAAGGTATGGGCCACATCGGGCATCGAGAAGCGGACCGTGTCCATCTTGCCGGGTTCGAAGGGTTCAGGTTTTTCAAAACTATGCCTGAATTTGCCGCGAAATATATCGCCACGCACCAGCATTTGATATCCGCCCATGGGATATTTTTTCACCGGATCGTTCACTGCGTAAATATCTACCCGGTTATAGGAACCACTATCAGGATAAACATCAATCAGTTTGACGACAAAATCTGCATCCGTTGTGCTGATGCTTGTTAGCAACATGGCCGTGACAGGCCCTCCAACGGTAAAATCTCCTTCCAGCACCGGACTTTGATAAGTTAATACATCGGGCCGGCGACTGGCAAACCGCTGGTCATCGGTCATGTAGTCTCGGGTCCGGTTGAAATGAATTTCCTGGGTATAGGGGACTGGATGAGAAGGATCGCTGGTGTATTCATCATAGGAAGAATCTTTTTGCGATACCGCGGTCGAAAGCGCCGCTCCTTCGCGCAAATAAATTTTTTCATCCTTCGCTTCCATAGGAGGCCATGAATCAAAGTGCCGCCACTTATTTTCGCCGGTAAAAAATATGGTGGCCCGCGAGATGGCCGGATCCTTTTCTCCTTTCAAATAATAGTTAAAAAAAGGAACCTCAATTTCCTGCTGATAATATAAAACGGTATTGGCGCCAAAGTCGATATTGCCAAGATGTGTTCCATCCAAACTTCCCCACTGACCATGATACCAAGGTCCCATCACCAGCCTCGCGTTGGTTGGTTCGCTTTGTTTTCTGATGGCCTTATAAAGATTCCAGGCACCGAAACAATCTTCGGCATCGAAAAGACCGCCGACTACCAGGATCGCTGGTTTAATATCGTATTGAGCAACCCGTGCATTTCTCGCCTTCCACCAGCTGTCATAGTTTGGATGGTCATACAATTCCCGAAAGAAAGCAATGCTGTCGCCGGTAAATTTTAATAAATGCTTGTCGGCGCCCTGGCTGAGGTAAAATTGAAAGTTATCCTTGCTGTTATAAGGATCGGGCATGGGCGTTTCGTTGTTCAGCGGACGAAGATGGGGTCTTCCAAATCCGCCCGATACATAGAAATCAAATCCGTCCATGTAAAAAAATGCTCCATTGTGATGAAAGTCATCTCCGATGAACCAGTCTGTTACCGGCGCCTGGGGACTCACCGCTTTTAGTGCCGGATGTCCCGAAGCCGCCGCCATACCAGCATAAAAACCGGGATAGGAGGTACCCAAAATGCCCACTTTGCCATTGTTTCCCGGTATGTTTTTTACCAGCCAGTCTATCCCATCATAGGCATCCGTGGACTCATCAATATCTGTGGGTTTCTTATTTTTAATATATGGGCGAACATCTACAAATTTCCCTTCACTCATCCACCGGCCCCTTACATCCTGCAAAACAACAATATACCCTTCTTTTAGATAGTCCATCAGATAAGTGTCGTAAAGCGGGGAGTATTCATTGAGTCCATAGGGTTTACAACTGTAGGGCGTTCTTTGCAAAAGCACTGGATGTTTTTCGGTGCTGTCCTTCGGGGCGTAAACGGAAGTAAAAAGCTTGATGCCATCGCGCATGGGAACGGTTTTCTCTATCTTATAATAATTTTCACGAAACCAGACACTGTCCCGGTTTACAGATTGAGCTGTCCCGTATAAGGTGTAAAAAACTGCTAGAAAAAGTAAAACTGATTTCATACAATCGTTTCAGATGAGAGTATGAAAGTAATTAACCTAACTTGAGTTATAAACTAAACGAGATGTTCAACAGAAGAAAATTCCTGGGATCATCCCTGCTTGCATCTTCGGGATTGTTTCTCCGGACAAGCCCCGCCAAAATTCTTCCACAGGCTGGTAGTCCCCTGGTGATTTCAACCTGGGATTTTGGCAAAGCAGCAAACCAGGCGGCCTGGGAAATCCTGGGTAAAAACGGGCGAGCCCTGGACGCGGTGGAAGCTGGGGTCATGGTTCCAGAGGCAGATCCCAACAATCATTCAGTGGGTTATGGCGGTTTGCCTGACCGCGACGGGCATGTGACACTAGACGCCTGTATTATGGATGAAAAGAGCAACTGCGGTTCGGTGATGTGCCTTGAGTTTATTGTCCATCCCATTTCGGTGGCCAGAATGGTGATGGAAAAAACACCGCATGTGGTCCTGACTGGAGAAGGCGCCCTGGAATTTGCCCTGGCCAATGGATTTAAAAAAGAAAACCTGCTGACGCCCGAAAGCGAAAAAATCTGGCGGGAATGGCTGAAAAATTCAAAATACGAGCCGGTCATCAATATAGAAAACAAAAAATACAGCTTTGCGGAAAACCAGATGGCACCCGGAGGACCCTTCAACCACGATACCATCGGGATGCTGGCCATGGACAGCCGGGGAGATTTGTGCGGCGCCTGTACCACCAGCGGGATGGCTTTTAAAATGCACGGCAGGGTAGGTGATTCACCCATTATTGGCGCCGGTCTTTTTGTGGACAATGAAATCGGATCGGCTACTTCCACCGGTGTAGGCGAAGAAGTCATCCGCATTGTCGGATCACACCTGGTGGTGGAATTTATGCGCCAGGGATTTGAACCCCGCGAAGCCTGTCGCAGAGCAGTGGAAAGAATTGTGAAAAGGGATCCGAAGAAAGCCATGGACCTGCAGGTAGGATTTCTGGCGATGAGAAAAGATGGCCGTTACGGTGCATTTTGCATTCAGAAAGGGTTCACTTATGCGGTTCATTCCAATACAGAAGATAAAATTTATCAATCTGAAAGCTGGTTTAGCTGATGGAAAAAAATATTCTTGAAATCTGCTGTTATAATCTTGAATCGGTCATGAACGCCTCGGCTGCTGGGGGCGACAGGATTGAACTCTGCGCCGACCCGGGGGCAGGTGGAACAACCCCAGGCATCGGATTGATCAAGACCGTTCGGAAAAAAATCGAACTGACGCTCTATCCCATTATACGGATAAGGGGAGGAGATTTTTTATTTTCAGACGAAGAATTCCAGGTCATGTTGCAGGAAGTGGATTCCTGCAAGTCTGCCGGATGCGAAGGTGTTGTCTTTGGCATGCTGCAACCCGATGGCCGGATCGATAAATTACACGCATCCAGACTGGTGGAAAGGGCTTATCCCATGGGGGTTTGTTTTCACCGGGCCTTTGACTGGACGCGCAATCCATTTGAGGCCCTGGAAGATATTATCGAGATAGGATGTGAAAGGATACTCACTTCCGGTCAGCAGCCGACGGCCATCATGGGTGCCTCCCTGATCCGGGACCTGATAAAAATGGCCGATGGCCGTATAGAAATCATGCCGGGATCCGGGATTCGCGCGCACAATATCCGTGACCTGAAAATAGAAACCGGCGCCACGCAGTTTCACAGTTCAGCCCGCATCCTGAAAAAAACGTCGATGGAATTTATTCAGCCTTTTATGGCCGAAGACCAATCCCTGGTAATGGCCGATAGAGGTGAGATTGAACAAATGGTCGCACATCTTTCAAGAATCTAAGAAAATCGACTTCAAAAATTGCGACTTGCCTTTACTTAGTTTCACTCCGACTGGGACCTCAGATGACTTTTGAAATTTTCAAGAGATTGGTCGGTAAATGTTCATCCACGGGTATGCTGCCTGTATTGATGATCACATCTCCTTTTTTTATGAAACCTCTTTGTTTGAGGATTTCCGTGAGGTCGGAAACGATCTCATCCATGCTATCTTCCTCTGCATAGTGAAAGGCCCGTACTCCCCAACTTAAACTCAACTGATTGATGAGCGTTTTTTCTTTTGAGAAAATAAACAGGGGCGACTTCGGTCGGTAGCTGGACAACATAAATCCGGTATAGCCACTTTCCGTCATGCCGATGAGTGCATTGGCCTGCGTATCCTTTGCCAATTTACAGGCATTGTAACAAATGGCGTCGCTCAGAAAAGAAGGTGAGTGGGGTTGGGGTTCCAGTTCGTCTTCCCGATTGTAGTGGTAGTCGGTCCTTTCTACTTCCATGATGATTTTCCGCATCGTCTCCACCACCAAGGTGGGATAGTTGCCGGTCGCGGTTTCAGCACTCAGCATCACTGCATCAGCACCTTCCAATACGGCATTGGCTACGTCGGTGATCTCGCTGCGGTTGGGTTTGGTTCTGTCAATCATGCTCTCCATCATCTGGGTAGCTACGATGACCGGTTTGGCGCGGTGGATGGATTTGCGGATGATTTGTTTTTGAATAAGGGGAACCTGTTCTACGGGAAGCTCCACACCCAGGTCTCCCCGGGCGACCATGATTCCATCTGATTCCAGAATGATCTCCCGAAGATTGGTCAGTGCTTCGGGCATTTCGATCTTGGCAATGATTTTGGTTTTACTTTTTTTCTGGTTCAATTTGTCCCGCAATCCCACAATATCATTTACTTTCCGAACAAATGACAAAGCCACCCAATCCAGCTTTTGTTCGATAATGAAAGCCAGGTCTGCCTCGTCCTTTTCGGTTATTGCGGGCAGGGAAATTTTCGTATCCGGCAGGTTGATCCCTTTTTTGGATGAAATGAGTCCCCCCAGTTTTACTTGTACTTTCACATCGTTGTTCTTTTCAATGCTGACCACTTTCACTTCCAGCTTACCATCGTCTATCATGATGATATTACCCACCTTGACATCTTCATGCAGGTTTGGATAGGAGACATAAATGCGTTCTTTGGTTCCAACCAGTTTGGTATTGGTAAATGTCAACACTTCCCCTTCGCTCACCAGTATGCTGCCTCCTTCTATTTCACCCACCCGGAGTTTGGGACCCTGGAGGTCTCCCAGGATCGCTATATTGAAGGGCTCTGTAGAATTGATCTTTCGAATGTGCTCGATGATTTTTGATTTGTCTTCATGGCTTCCATGGGAAAAATTTAACCGGAAGACATTGACTCCGGCTTTTACCAGCGAGAGCAGTTTGTCATAGGTGTCGCAGGCAGGTCCTACCGTGGCAACGATTTTGGTCCGGTGAAATGTATGCTCCAGTCCGGCTTGTTTGTCCATCTGGTCGTACAAATACTTATCGAGATTCTTTGACATCTTTGTTTTGTTGTTTGAATTGACGAAAAATAAAAACTAGAGACTCTTTTATAACGGCACCAAGCGAACGGGAAATGCCCCTTGCTTTGAACGGATTTTATTTAAGAAGCCAGGATTTTAATAATCTTAAGCCAGTCATCGCTGATTTTTTGTTTGGCTTTTACTGCTTTTTCCAGTGGGGTGTAATGAATTTTATTATTCACGATGCCCACCATGACATTAAATCTGTTTTCCAATAAACACTCCACGGCTGAGTAACCCATGCGGCTGGCGATCACCCGATCCAGACAGCTGGGTGAACCACCCCGTTGAATATGTCCTAAGATGCAAACCCGGGTATCTATATTAGGCAGTCTTTGTTTTACAACCTTGGCTACTTCTTCTGCCCCTCCGTAGTTGTCCCCTTCGGCAACGACTACCAGGTTGACCAGTTTTTTTCTTTTTTCTTTTTCCTGCAAGGAGCTGACCAGTTCTTCTATATCAGTTTTCCTTTCCGGGATCAGAATATTTTCGGCACCGGTGGCGATGCCACTGTGCAGCGCAATATAACCGGCATCCCGACCCATGACCTCTATGACAAAAAGGCGATCGTGGGCATCGGCCGTGTCGCGGATTTTATCGATCGCTTCAACAGCCGTATTGACCGCCGTATCAAAACCAATTGTAAAATCTGTACCGGCGATATCTTTATCAATGGTCCCGGGCAGGCCGATACAGGGAATTTCAAATTCAGAACTGAATTTATGGGCACCCCGGAATGAGCCGTCGCCTCCGATGATGATCAGGCCGTTGATACCCAACTTCTTCAGGTTGGCATAAGCCCGGGATCTGCCTTCATATTCAAAGAATTCCTTACACCGGGCTGTTTTTAATATGGTTCCTCCGCGTTGGATAATGTTGGCTACGCTGCGTGAATGAAGGGGAATGATGTCGTTTTCAATAATCCCGCTATAACCCCGCATAATCCCGAAAACCTCCAATCCATTGTAAATTCCTGTGCGAACCACGGCCCGAACGGCGGCATTCATTCCCGGTGAATCACCTCCGGATGTGAGTACGCCGATTTTTGAAACTTTTTGTTGCATTAATTAAGAAAAAGTTGGTTTTTTTGAACCGGTATCAACCAAATGACCGATTTATTGAAATTTATTAATCTTTCCAAAACGGTCCCAAAAATAAGCATTTGAATTGAATCGTGACGTGTAAAGACGGTTAATTCAGCGACAACTTACGTATGTAATTCTGCAATCATACATCGGGCACTTCCGCCACCATTGGTTTCAATATGCTGCAAAGAAGAGTGAAGGATCTGGTTATATTTCGCAAGTTTTTCTTGCTGATCGAGATCAAGACAAGTCCAGGCGGCCGTAGACATTACCAGAATCTTTTCCTTCCGGTCGTTTTCTAGTTGCAGCATATTACCGGCAAATTGATTCATCTGGGTAAGGCTGATTGGTATCAATTCCTTTCCGGAAGAAAGGATGGTTTCGGTCACCTGTTTTTTTTCTGTCTGATCGGCTATGGAATCCAAACAAATCACGACAAAGCGGTCGGCGACACACATCATGACATTGGTATGATAAATATCCTGACCGGATTTATCTGTGGCATGAAAAACAACCGGCTGGTAGTTTAATTTTTTACAAAAATCTTCCAGCACCCTTAAATCCGTCCTGGGAGAAAGACAGGCATAGGCGTACCGCTTTTCCCGGTCCAAGACCATGCTTCCGGTGCCCTCCAAAAAAAGATGTTGAGATTCGTAGTGGGTAAAATCGATCAGGTGATGGTAGTGAAATTTTTGCTTTATCAATTCCAGGACCTCCGGTTTTCTTTCCTGTCTTCTGTTCGGTGCAAACATCGGGTAAAGGCAATAAACACCCGATTCGTGAAAAGAAATCCAGTTATTGGGAAAAATAGCATCTGGTGTATGCGGATCGGCGGAATCTTCCACCGTATTTACTTCAATGCCTTTTTGGCGAAGGGCCGATACAAAATGATCAAATTCCTTGACTGCTTTTTCCGTCAGATTTTTCTGGTCTCCTTTAACCTGAAAACGATTGTTGACCGCCGTTTGTGCATTGTAAACGAAGTGCAGGGGGCGAATCATCAATACTTTAGAAGTGTTTTGCATTTCCCTTCATTTATACATCATCCCGCAATAAGGGCATACTCATACAATGAAACCCACCCCGGGCCCGCGAAAGTTCGGCCGACGGCATCAGGATGATGGTGTCTTTTATTTGTTCCGCTTTCAAGGATCCTTCTTCCAACTGGCGGATCAGGTCATGGGCATGAACAATCTCAAATCCATTTTCTTTGAAGGCCTCGTTGGTCTTGTCGTTTCGGTCGTATCCGAGTACCACTCCTTCTTTCAGGGCCAGCAGGTTGCAGGAATCTGTCCACTGTTCCCGGGCATCAAAAGGAAATTCATTGTTGCCAGAGTATATAATTCTGACCTTTCCTGAAACCTTCAAATCTTCTTTACTGATATCAGTCAACAGATCTTCCAGGTTGTCAAAATAAACCGGATGATCCAGGTCCTTTTTCTTAAACTGGATGATTTTAAGTTTTTCATCTTTTTTAGTTCCTTCCAAAGCCCGCTGCACGGAATCATCGTCCTCGTGTTTCATCGATTTTTTGGAAAAGACACCCAGCATTACCCAGGCATCCTTTCTCACCTGCGTGAAAACCGTGTCGATATGCATATAGTCCCTTTTCTTGGGGATCTTGATGACTGTGATTTTTTTTACTACATTTTTCTCGAAGAGTAATTGGATAGCCTGATACGCTGCTTCCATCGTGGTTCTTTCACTGACGCCGATCAGCAAGTGATCCTTGGTTACGACCATGACATCTCCACCCTCCAGGGTAACTTTGCGGTCATCGGATTCTTTTGGCAATAAAAAATGATGATATCCATCATTGAGTTCAAGAATATTTTCCTGACAGGATTTAAAAATCGAATGATTGAAGAATATATATTTCGCAATCAATGCTTCCCGGGTGCGGGCTTTTTTGGCGGGCTTGTTGAGCAAAACAAATTCATTGATGACAATGCCAATATCGCGCGTGAATATGAAATTCGGAATGGGTGCAAACAGCATGCGGCCATTTTCCAAGGTTCCAGTAATAAAGGTCTTGGCTAGTTCCACGGGTTGAAGCTCCAGCAACTCCTTTTGGGTATCGTAAGAACAATTTTCAATGGCACAGACAGATGCTGCCAGTTTTAGACGGATCTCCAGGTCTTCCAGGATCTCAGCCAGCAGCCACTGGAGTTCAATTACTTTGTCGGAGCGAAAAAAATCTTTGTGACCAGGTTTATAAAAATTTCTTTTATTTTTTTCTGAATCAATGCTTTTGAGTTTACCCAAAATCAGATCGGGATCCAGAAAATACAGGAGCAGCTTGGTGTAAAAGTCGTATTCTTTTTTTCGGATCGTGTCCAGGTGAACGATGTCTTCGAACAACCAGTCCTGTGCTTTGGAAGGCACCACTTTCCCCAACCCGCTGTCCGGGCTATGCACCAACAGGCGTCGCAGGCGCCCAACTTCAGAACTTACTTTAATAATATTGGGATTCTTAGTCATACCAGTTTTTCGGGCGCTAAAGGTAACTAAAGCCTGCGGCCGTTCAAAACCTAACAGTTGTTAGTATTTCAACACAATTCTGCTATTTTTGCCCGGAAATTTTTCACCATGGATTTTTCATTATCGGAAGAACAGCTTTCCATCCGACAGGCTGCACGGGATTTTGCGCGCCAAGAATGTTTACCAGGAGTCATCGAAAGAGATGAAAAACAGCAGTTGCCGCGGGAACAGCTGTTGAAACTGGCCGATCTGGGATTTTTAGGCATGATGGTAAGCCCTCAATATGGAGGCGCCGGACTGGACACGGTGAGTTATGTACTGGCCATGGAAGAAATCAGTAAGATCGATTCCAGTGTGTCGGTGGCCATGAGTGTAAATAACTCGCTGGTCTGCTGGGGCCTGGATACGTTTGGGTCGGAATTTCAAAAAGATAAGTATTTAAGGCACCTGGCGGCAGGTAAAAAAGACGGTGATCTGTATATCGGTGCTTTTCTACTGAGCGAGCCGGAAGCGGGTAGTGATGCCACTTCTCAAAAAACGACAGCCATCCTAAAGGGAGATCATTATGTGTTGAACGGGATGAAAAACTGGATTACCAATGGGAATTCCGCATCGGTCTATTTGGTCATGGCACAAACCGATGCCTCCAAAGGCAGTAAGGGGATCAACGCTTTTATAGTAGAAAAGAAAACCCCCGGCGTAGAAATTGGGGCCAAGGAAAATAAATTAGGTATCCGGGGATCGGACACCCATAGTGTCGGTTTTAATGAAGTCATGGTACCCAAAGAAAATCGGATAGGTGAGGAGGGGTTTGGATTTCATTTCGCCATGAGAACTCTGTCTGGCGGACGGATTGGTATCGCTTCGCAGGCGCTTGGGATCGCTTCGGGCGCTTATGAGCTGTCCGTAAAATATGCCAAAGAAAGAAAAGCTTTTGGTACTGAAATAAAAAACCACCAGATCATTCAGTTTAAACTCGCCGATATGGCGACCCGGATTGAGGCCTCACGCCTGCTCTGCCTTAAAGCAGCCAAAGAAAAAGATCTGGGAATGGACTATTCGATCAGCTCCTCAATGGCCAAGGTCTTTGCCAGTGAGACCGCTATGTGGACAGCCACGGAAGCCGTACAGATACATGGCGGATATGGATTCGTGAAAGAGTACCATGTGGAAAGACTGATGCGGGATGCCAAAATCACCCAGATTTATGAAGGGACCAGCGAAGTACAGCGCATTGTTATTTCCAGGAGTCTCTTAAAATGATTGGTATGAACCCGACCGCTTACCAGGAAATTAAAAACAAGTTAGATCCTGCGGGAGTTGAATTGCTGGCCGTTTCCAAAACGAAATCGGTGGAAGAAATTCAAGCCCTGTATGACCTGGGTCAAAGGGATTTCGGCGAAAATTATGTACAGGAAATGGTAGAGAAACAGGCCAGACTTCCCAAAGACGTCCGCTGGCATTTTATAGGTCACCTGCAGACCAACAAAGTAAAATTCATAGTTCCCTTTGTTTATATGATTCAATCCGTTGATAGTCTAAAACTCTTGCAGGAAATAGACAAACAGGCGGCAAAACATCAACGAAATATCCTTTGTCTCCTTCAGGTTTTCATCGCAAAGGAGGAAACTAAATTCGGACTCTCCCCGTCCGAACTGGATTCACTGATCGTGACCGTAAACCAAAACAGGCAGGACGGCAGGTTCAGTCACTCCCGGATTGCGGGATGCATGGGTATGGCCTCCATGACAGAAGATCTCGAGGAGATCCGAAACGAATTCCATGCATTGGGGGAAGTTTTTTCCAGGATAAAATCCGGGTTCCCGCAGGATCCGGTGAATACGCTGAGCATGGGAATGAGCCACGACTATCCCATAGCCCTGGCAGAAGGATCTACTATGGTTCGCATCGGTACGCTTCTTTTCGGAAAACGATGAGGAACTTCAGGGCTTATGGAAAGAAAAGCGCACTCCTGTCGCCCATAACCTTTGCAGCGGTTCACTCGTTAGGTGTAGATCTCAAAATGAATTAATTTCGCACCCTGATATATTGATCCTTATGGCGGAAATACAAGCGGAAGAGCGATCTCTGAATTTTCTGGAAGAAATTGTCGAAGAAGACCTTAAAAGTGGCAGATATAAAAACATTCTTACCCGGTTTCCACCTGAACCGAACGGATATCTGCACATCGGGCACGCCAAATCCATTTGTTTAAATTTTGGACTGGCGCTCAAATATGGAGGGAAAACAAATCTTCGTTTTGATGATACCAATCCGACCAAAGAAGAAACCGAATATGTCGACAGCATTATTGAAGACGTAAAATGGCTGGGATTTATACCCCAACAGGTATTGTATGCTTCCGACTATTTCGAACAACTTTATCAGCTTGCGGTGAAACTGATCAAGAAAGGGCTGGCCTATGTCGACGATAGCAGCAGCGAAGAAATAGCCATTCAAAAAGGGACACCCACCGAGCCCGGTATGGCCAACCGTTACCGAGACCGGACGGTCGAAGAAAACCTTCATTTGTTTGACGGCATGCGATCGGGTCAATACGCAGATGGTGAAAAAGTTTTGCGGGCCAAAGTCGACCTGAGTTCTCCCAACATGCAAATGCGCGACCCCATCATATACCGGATTAAAAAGGCACACCACCACCGTACGGGCAATCAGTGGTGTATCTATCCGATGTACGATTTTGCACACGGCCAGAGTGATTCCATTGAAAATATCACCCATTCGATCTGCACCCTGGAATTCATTCCCCACAGGCCTTTATACGACTGGTTTATTGAAAAACTCGACATCTTCCCTTCCCACCAATATGAATTTGCCCGGCTTAATCTCAGTTTCACCGTGATGAGTAAACGAAAGTTGCTCCAACTCGTGGATGAAAATTATGTTCAGTCCTGGGATGATCCACGTATGCCAACCATTTCCGGTCTGCGTCGACGGGGTTATACGCCAGAAAGTATACGCAATTTCACAGACCGAATCGGTGTGCAGAAAAGAGACAATCTGATTGATGTATCCCTGCTGGAATTTTGTCTACGTGAGGACCTGAATAAAAACGCCCTTCGCAAAATGGTGGTATTTGATCCCCTGCCGGTGACGATCACCAACTATCCGGATACCGTGGAAATGATGACCACGGAAGATTACCCGGAAGGAGGAGAAAAAAAAGGCAGTCGGTCCGTTCCTTTTTCCAGGGAACTCTTTATAGAACGGGAAGATTTCATGGAAGATCCCCCCAAAAAATTCTTTCGGCTTGCTCCCGGCAAAAGGGTACGGCTTAAAAGCGCCTATATCATTCAATGTGATGAAGTAGTAAAAGACAGCGAGGGTAAAATTATAGCCCTGAACTGTCAATATTTGCCGGAAAGCAAAAGCGGGGCAGATCTGTCTGGTCTAAAAGTGCAAGGCACCCTGCATTGGGTTAGCCGGGCCCAGGCCGTACCGGTTACCTTGCGCTTATATGACCGGCTTTTTAAGGTGGAAAATCCGGCAGCATCCGAGGGTGATTTTAAAGAATATATCAACCCCGACTCACTGGAAATAATTGAAAAGGCCTACGCAGAACCCTCCCTGTCTGGTGCCGTCATGGAAGAACGATACCAGTTTTTGCGTAAAGGTTATTTCTGTCTGGATAAAGACAGCAGCCCGGGTCATCTCATTTTTAACAGAACGGTCAGTCTGAAAGATACCTGGGTTAAAGAGGCAAAGAAAGCATGATGTAGGAAGGGTAGGCTGCCAATACCCACCCGGATGCATCAATTACCACCTGGTTTGCCACCCTGCTGTTGCATGCGTTGCATATTTGCCTGACGCCAATCTTTGTATTGGGTCAACAGAGAGTCCCCCAATACCGGTTGTAGTCTTTTATCGACCTGTTCTGAAATGTCCTTCATTTTTGCCATTTTCTGGTCCTGGCTGAGGGACTGATCCTGATAAATTTCCCGGAGCTGTGGCCGGTAGGACGAGCTGACAGCCACTACCGAATCGGCCTGCACACTGGTCATTTTCAAATCTGTCATTAATTTTTGTTTCATTTGAGCTTGACGAGCGGCAGCATCCTGTTGGGCAAAACTGCTGGTAGAGAAGCACAATAAAAGCGTGACCAAGACGGATACTGTTGCTAAGATTCGTTTCATAACGGAAGATTTTGATATGCCCATTTCAATACCAAACATATGCCAGACATTTTATTTATTAACGCTTTGTGAAGAAACCAAGAACCCATGGCCCATCGATCTTCAACGCTTTCATATCTTTTGTAAATTGCGCTCATGAAGCAATACCTGGATTTACTTCGGCACGTAGCTGAAAACGGTGTTCAGAAGGAAGATCGTACCGGAACCGGTACCCAAAGTTGTTTTGGTTATCAGATGCGGTTTGACCTGAGGAATGGATTCCCCATGGTCACCACCAAAAAACTTCATGTTAAAAGTATTATTTATGAATTGCTTTGGTTTTTGAAAGGCGAAACCAATATTGGTTATCTGAAGGATCACGGCGTCCGGATCTGGGACGAATGGGCCAATCCCGAGGGTGAGCTGGGACCAGTATATGGTAAACAGTGGAGGAGCTGGACGGGAGCTGATGGGCAACAGGTAGATCAGATCAGTGATTTGATTCAACAACTGAAGACAAATCCGAACAGTCGCAGAATGATTGTCAGTGCCTGGAATGTGGCAGAACTGCCGGAAATGGCCCTGATGCCCTGTCATGTTTTATTTCAGTTTTATGTAGCACCTCCGGAAATTCCTGGCCGCCGTGGACGGTTAAGTTGTCAGCTTTATCAACGTTCGGCCGATGTTTTTCTAGGTGTTCCCTTCAATATCGCCTCCTATGCTTTGTTGACACTCATGATCGCCCAGGTTACCAACCTGGAGGCAGGAGAGTTTATCCATAGTTTTGGAGATGTGCATTTATACAACAATCACCAGCAGCAGGCGGTCCTTCAATTGACGCGCACACCCAACCCGCTTCCCCGGATGAAACTGAATCCGGAAGTAAAAAACATTTTTGATTTTCGTTTTGAGGATTTTACGCTGGAGGATTACAACCCCCATCCCACGATCAAAGCCCAGGTAGCCGTGTAAAAAAAAATTATGAAGTTATCCATCATCGTGGCCGCCAGCGAAAACAACGCCATTGGGAAAAACAACAACATGTTGTGGAATCTGCCCGAAGACATGCGCTTTTTCAAAAATACCACTTGGGGATTCCCATTAATCATGGGAAGAAAAACCTTCGAGGCACTGGGGAATAAAGCGCTCGCTGGAAGATTTAATATCGTAATCAGTCGCCAACCTGAATATCAAACCGGAAATCCGGAAGTACAGCAGGCCGATAGTCTGATGAAGGCCATCGATCTGGCAAAAAAAACAGACGCAAAGGAAGCTTTTATCGGAGGAGGTGGTCAGATTTATAAGGAATCTCTTTTATTGTGCGATACCATTTATATGACTCGGGTTTTTGCCCAACTGCAAGGAGATGCATTTTTCCCGGTGATACCGGAAGATGTCTTTCAGTTAACCCATTCCAAATTGGTTTCCGCCGATGAAAAACACGCCTATGCCATGGACTTCCAGACCTGGACCAAAATAAAATCCTTGCATTCTTAATCTGCTGGCGCCATGTATTCCAAATCCCAACTTGCCTTTAAATGGTTCCAATATTTTGCCCAAGCATCCAACGGTCGGGGCTATGGCATACATTCTCCCTTCGTATACCAGTTTGTTCGGGAGGTTTTGAATGATGATCGCGACTACTATGCCTATAAACTGATTGAAACGGCAAAAAAAAATCTATTGCTCGATGACCGTCTATTACCGGTAAAGGATCTTGGCGCAGGCGCTCGTTATGGAATGGATTCAGTAAAAATGGTATCGGCGATCGTTACCCGCAGCGTTTCATCCCAAAAATTCGGCCGGCTCTTGTTTCGCCTGGCCAATTTTTACCACATGAAAATCATCGTTGAGTTGGGAAGTTCACTGGGTATTTCCACCGCTTATCTGGCATCCGCCGATCCGAGCTCTCAGGTGATCACGCTGGAAGGCTCACCAGCCATTGCCGCGATCGCTCTGGAAACTTTTCAAAAATTGAAACTGGAAAATATCTCGCAGGTGACCGGAAACTTTGATGATGTGCTCGCTGGGGTCCTTCTTTCCCATTCGAAAGTAGACCTCGTATTTATAGATGGGAACCACCAAAAAAAATCGGTATTGGACTATTTTGAAAAATTTCTTCACAAGATGTCCCCCTCTTCTCTGATCATCATTCATGATATCCACTGGAGTCGCGAAATGGAAGAAGCATGGCTTATCATTCAGGAACATCCACGAGTGAAAATGAGCATTGATATTTTTTCAGCCGGGTTGGTTTTTTTCCGGGATGAATTCCAGGTAAAACAAAAATTCACCATCCGTTTTTAATCCAATAATTTTACCCGATCATTGCCCGCTCAACTACCATCAGATTTTTTACGCTCCCTTCGCAAACTGGATCATTTTGATCCCGATGCTTTTGTGGCTGCCCATGCTTCGGGCATACATCCCGTATCGGTGCATATGAATCCGGGGAAGTCCATTTATTGTGATGGACTATGGCGGGAGACGGTATCAGAACCCCCTTTTGAAATATCCGCTGCCGTACCCTGGGCACCGGATGCTTATTATCTTTCGGCAAGACCCTCTTTCACCTTCGATCCTTTTTTTCATGCGGGCAATTACTATGTGCAAGAAGCATCCGGTATGTTTTTAGCTCATGCCCTGAGACAAATCACAGATGGCTTAGAAGCGTTGAAAGTTCTGGATCTTTGTGCCGCGCCCGGTGGCAAATCCACTCTGATACAATCATTGATTTCCCCAGATTCTTTGCTGGTGAGCAACGAAGTGATCAAAACCCGTGTACCGGTTTTATATCAAAATATTACCAAATGGGGCCAGGCCAATGGAATGGTCTCCAACAACGATCCGGCACATTTCAAAAAGCTACCCGGTTTTTTCGATCTGCTGGTAGTTGATGCCCCCTGCAGCGGAAGCGGCTTATTCAGAAAAGATCCGGAAGCTGCAGCAAATTGGAACCCGGACCTGGTCAGACTCTGCAGCCAGCGCCAGCAAAGAATCCTGGCTGATGCCTGGGATTGTTTAAAAGAGGATGGTTATCTGATTTATTGCACCTGCTCTTATTCTAAAGAAGAAAATGAAGATATTCTCGACGACGTTTTTAAGCAGCATTCCTGCATTTCCCTTTCCCTGTCTCCCGATCCCCGTTGGAAAATCGTAGAGACGCAATCAGACCAGGCCCAGGCCTGGGGGTACCGGTTTTATCCCGACCGGATTTCCGGTGAAGGATTTTTTCTTGCCCTGTTACAAAAAAAGCAACCAACCGACCGGTTAGCTGCCGTTAAATCAAAGGATCATTCCATGCGTATACATAAGACTGTTGAAAGACAGGCAAGGGAATGGGTTGACCAGGAATCTTTCCATTTTTTATATGTGGGTGATGCGGTCCACGCATTGCCTCAACCATTGATAGAAGATTTCCATGTTCTCAAAAAAGCGCTTTATCTGAAAAAAGCTGGAATCCGCATGGGGAAATCTGCCGGAAATGAATGGATTCCCGATCATGAGCTGTCTTTGGCAAATATTTTGAAGGTTGATACGGCATCCCTAGAAGTAGAAAAGGAAGATGCCATTCGATATTTGAGTGGGGAACCTTTCGGGGCGGGTTTTCCTGCAAAAGGCTGGAAGATCCTGACTTTCAAAAATCAGCGTTTGGGTTGGGTAAAACTATTGGAGAAAAGAATGAACAATTATTATCCCAAGTCCTGGAGAATCAGACTATAACATTTTTTTTAATCTTTCATTTGCAAGAATATTGAAGATCTTTACGTTCATCCATAAATACCTGATATGAAAAACAGGATCGTCCTTGTTCTTCTTTTGATTTCCACGCTTTCAACGGCTTATACCCAAACCCAGCTTACCATCCTGGGGACGAGCGGTAAATTTTACCTGGATCATACCGTTGCGGCGAAGGAAAACTGGTACAGCATTGGTCGGCTTTTCAATCTTCCCCCTCACGATATAGCCAGTTACAACAACTTGAATTTTGATAAACCCCTGGATATCGGCCAATTGATTCATATTCCGTTAACGGCAACAAATTTTGATCAGAAGCCGGTAAAGACAGCCGGGGAATCCCTGATCCCCATTTTTCATCTGGTGCAGGACAAAGAATGGGCTTTTAAGATTAGTTCGATCTACAATGATGTCCCCGTTACCAGCCTGGAAAAATGGAATAAGACAAAAAGGGACGATATTCAACCGGGCACCAATCTGATCATTGGATTTCTCAAAGTGAAAACCGATCTTTCTCCCTTGGCCATAGGAATTTCTACCAATCCCGCCATTGGCAATATCCCCGGTGAGACGGCGGTCAAGTCGGACAAACCGGCCGATGCGCTTTATATCGCTTCTGCCAATAAAACCAACAATGCAAATACTCCTGCCGGATCTTCTCCGGTAGCTGTAAAACAGGTATCACAAACAACACCCCCTGCTTCCCCGGCAACCAATACAGCCCTTCCGGTCAGTAACACCTCTGAAAGAATAAACAACTATGCTATTACACACAGCAATGGTGGTTTTTTCAGTATGGAGTTCGTCGCGGCAGGAAAGTCTGCGAGTGGACAGGCAGGGACTTTTAAGAGTACCAGTGGATGGACGGACGGAAAATATTATGCATTGATGAACGGAGTTCCGGTTGGAACCATCATTCGGGTTACGGGAACCAATGGCAAAACGATTTATGCCAAAGTACTCGGACAACTTCCTGATATGAAAGAAAGCAATGGATTGATCATCCGGGTGAGCAACGCTGCCGTCGCAGAACTGGGGCTGGGAGAAGGAAAATTCCCGGTTGATGTAAAATACTAATTCACGATTTATTGTTTTTCGTGGCCTCCACCATCCTCCGGTTTTTTACAACAGGTAGGTAATTTTTTGTAAGCTTCCGGGTCTGCCGTAACATCTCCGGCATCATAACCGATATTGGCAATGGCTGTTTTGATGTTTTCCGTGTTATTCCGATCCCAGAGATAGGTTACTTTACAGGTTTTTTTCTTATAGTCCACCTTAACTGTCAAGACGCCGTCTTCCCGGGTAAGATATTTTTCAATTCGGTCCTTGCATTGTTCACACTGCACCGTCGGAACAGAAATGGTCACTGTTTCTGCAGAACCTTTCCTTACCGGCTGCTGGGCTTGCAAGGCCAGAAATAAAGTGCAAAACAAGACCGTCAGACTCCCTATTTTTTTCATAAATACGATTTCATTCAAAATTAAGAAACCCCGCTCCAGTTTGCCGGATCCTGCCGCCATTTAACAAGTGTTTCATATTGTGCCGGGCTAACCATACCTTTCTCAATAGCCAGGGAGATCAGGGTTGGATAATCGGTCAGCGTCCTGGTCTTAATCCCTTCTGCTTGAAAGGCCACAGCGGCTGCTTCAAATCCGTAGTTAAATATAGAAATCAGTCCGGCAATATGCAAACCGGCCGATCTTAAAGCCTGTATCACCGATATGCTGCTTTTGCCCGTCGAGATCAGGTCTTCGACGACTACTACCTGAGTTCCTTCTTCATAGAAGCCTTCAATCTGGTTGCCCATTCCATGCTCCTTGGGTTTTGAACGTACATAAATAAAAGGCAGCTTCAACTGATCGGCCGCCATGGCACCCCAGGCAATACCCGCCGTAGCGACCCCAGCCAGATAATTGGCATCAGGAAACTCAACGAATATCTGATTGCACATTTCAGATTTGATGAACTCGCGGATATGGGGAAATGAAAGGATTTTGCGGTTGTCACAGTAAATGGGGCTTTTCCATCCGGAAGCCCAGGTATAGGGTTTGGATGGACTTAGTTTAACCGCCTGTATTTCGAGTAATTTCTCTGCAACGGCTTTTTCATTTGTCATGCGGTGAAGGTAAAAAATTCCAGGGTTTCCGGGAGGAACCGATCCTTATTATCTTTACTGAATATGGATACTGAAAACAGGATCTTGATTCAAGCTGCCGGTGGGATGGTGGTCAATGAGAAAGGGGAAGTCCTCTTTATGTTCCGCCGTGGAAAATGGGATCTGCCCAAAGGCAAACTGGATATCGGGGAAACACTGGAAGCCTGCGCCCTGCGGGAAGTGGAAGAGGAAACGGGGGTGGGAAATCTGGAATTAAAGAAATTCCTTTTGATTACTGAACATTTTTACAAGGAGCGGGGCAAGTCGATCAAGAAGTTAAGCCATTGGTACCTGATGGGTGCCCACAGCGATCAGGAATTGGTGCCGCAGACCGAGGAAGACATCACCGAATTAAGATGGATAGCACCGGCCGATGCCCATATTATTGAACGAAATACTTATCCGGCCATTTTGGATGTATTGAAAACCGGGGGATTTTACCAGCATGCCGGCGAGTCCACCATTCAGTAATTCAACTTCCCACTTTGTTTTCTTCGTTGCGTTTTTTGGCTTTTACAAAAACTGTCAATCTGCTCACACAAACCAGTTTTTCGTTTTTGTCAATAATTTTTATTTCCCAAACATGAGAGGAGGCGCCCAGGTGTAAGGGAATGGCTGTTCCAGTCACGAAACCATCCCGCACACTGCGGATATGATTGGCATTGATTTCGACGCCTACGCATAGATAGAGTTCCGGGTCGACGACCATGACCGAGCCGATGCTGCCGAGGGTTTCTGCCAGGGTCGCCGATGCACCCCCATGCATAATCCCATAAGCCTGATGGGTTCGTTTATCAATGGGCATGGTGCCTCGGATAAAATTTTCCCCAACTTCCGTGATTTTGATTCCCAGTGCCTCATTCATGGTATTGACAGAAAACTGGTTCAGCTTTTCTAAATCAATATCTTTTTTAAACCAAATCGACATAAACTAATATTTTATTTTTCCCGCATCACGGCGTGGTAGACTACCCGCTGCATATATGGCGGATGCTTACTTATTCTCTTTGGATTTCGAACATTTAATATAGTCGGCGACGACCTGCGGAAGAAACTGGGCAACATCCCCACCATTGCGTATCACATCCCGTACCAGGGTAGAGGCAACGGAGGTATATTGAGGAAGACAGGTTAGAAAAACCGTTTCAATATGAAAATCCAAGCTTCGGTTCATATCGGCAATCGCTTTTTCATATTCGAAATCGTTGACATACCGGATTCCACGGATGATATAATGTGCGTTAACCTGCTGACAACATTTGATGGTAAGTCCGTCATATAAGACTGCATCTACTTGCGGGTTGTCCTTATATATTTCTTTGATCCAAGAGATCCTTTGCTCTTCTGTAAACATTGGAAGTTTGTTCACGTTCCTGCCTATACCGATCACAACCTTATCAAATAACCCCAGGGACCGACTGATGATGTCTAAATGACCGATGGTTATCGGATCAAAAGTGCCTGGGAAAAGAGCAATCCGCTGCATACGATGGATTGAAGGGATTAAAGATTCGTTGATTTTCCAGCTAACAAATATAATACGGCCATCCGCACAGCCACTCCGTTTTCCACTTGTTGAAGGATAATAGATTGTTTACTGTCGGCCACGTCACTGTCCAGTTCAACTCCCCGGTTGATGGGTCCAGGGTGCATGATGAGGATTTCTTTGGATAGACTGTCGAGCATTCGGCGGTTGATGCCATAAGCAAGACTATATTCTCGCAAGGAGGAAAATAAAACCTGGTTCTGTCTTTCCAGTTGGATTCTCAAAACATTGGCAACATCGCACCATTCCAGTGCTTTTTTCAGATTGTATTCCACCGGGATCCCGAATGCTTCCGTCATGTGGATGGGGATGAGGGTGGGGGGACCGGCGACCATAACTTCTGCCCCCATTTTTTTCAATAAATATATATTGCTCAGGGCTACCCGGGAGTGCATGATGTCCCCGATGATCGCAACTTTTTTCCCCTGGAGGGAGCCTAGGTTTTCTCTGATGGAAAATGCATCCAACAATGCTTGGGTGGGATGTTCATTGATGCCGTCTCCCGCATTGACGATGGCAGCAGGGATGTGCTTTGCCAGGAAATGAGGCGCACCGCTGGCACTGTGCCGCATGACAACCATATCCACCTTCATGGATAAAATGTTGTTTACCGTATCGAGCAGGCTTTCTCCTTTAGATACCGAAGATCCGGAAGCGGTAAAATTGATGGTGTCGGCAGAAAGTCTTTTCTCCGCCAATTCAAAAGATATTCGGGTGCGCGTGGAATTCTCATAAAAAAGATTGACGATGGTGACATCGCGCAGGGTTGGAACTTTTTTTATGGGCCTTTGAAGTACTTCCTTGAATTGTGTAGCGGTGTCTAAAATAATTTGGATGTCGGAAGCTTGTAAATCTCGAATGCCAAGAAGGTGTTTGGTACTGAGTTGCATTAAAAGTCAAAGTTATATTTTCAAACCCATATAACGAAATCAAGCCGAAGTCTCATACCAGACTCACCTATTACCTTCGGGGCCGTCTTACAAAAGAACCACTTCTTCCTTTCCGTCCCGTTCCTGCCAAAGAACCTTTACTTTTTGGGTGATGATGGTATCAATGGAACGGCCCGTATAGTCGGCCTGAATTGGAACTTCCCGACTGTACCGGCGGTCGATCAGGATACAGAGTTCTACTTTGGCAGGTCTCCCAAAAGCCAAGAGCGCATCCATTGCCGCCCGAATCGTTCTTCCCGTATATAAAACATCGTCAACCAATACAACGGTTTTGTTTTCGACATTGAAGGAAATATCGGTCTGATTGAGTGTATGCAGACCCTGGCGGACATCATCTCGGTAAAAAGTAATATCCAGTTTTCCGTAGGTGATTTTTTCCGGTGCAATCTGCCGATTGATTTGTTGAACGATCCGGTCAGAGAAAAATATGCCTCGGGGTTGAATCCCAATGATGACTAAATCCTGATAACTGAGATGGTTTTCGAGCAATTGGTGGCTCAAACGCTGAATGGTAATGTCCAGTTCTTTTTCGGTCAGGATCGTCTTCAATCAGATTGTTTTTATAAAAATAACAAAAGCGGTCAAGCTTCCGATAAAAAAGGATACTCATGGCTGGTAGGGGGATCGAAAGTCTCCTTTATCGTCCGGGCACTTAGCCAGCGATACAGATTCAAAATTGAGCCGGCTTTGTCATTGGTGCCGCTTCCCCGGGCACCACCGAAGGGCTGCTGACCGACCACCGCACCAGTTGGTTTGTCATTGATATAGAAATTTCCCGCCGCGTGACGAAGTCTTTCTGTGGCCATTTCGATGGCTTGTCGGTTGGTGCTGATGATGGAACCCGTCAGTGCATAGTTGGAGGTGCTGTCTACCAAGTCCAAGGTTTCTTCAAATTTTTTTTCATCATACACATACAAGGTCAGTACGGGTCCAAAGATTTCTTCTTTGAGTGTCACATAGCCGGGATCTGAGGTTTCAATAAGGGTTGGATGTATAAAGTATCCTTTGGTCTTATCTGCTTTTCCGCCTGTCAGTATCGTTGCTTTGGGATCCGCTGCAGCCCGGTCGATGTATCCTTTGATCTTATCGAAGCTCCTTTCATCGATTACCGCGTTTACGAAATTGCTGAAATCTTCCACCGTACCCACTTTCATGGACTCGACAACCCGGATTAGTTTTTCTTTTATCTCGCCCGCGAGGTTGGAAGGCAGATAGGCCCTGGAAGCGGCTGAACATTTCTGACCCTGGAATTCAAAAGCACCTCTGGCCAGCACCGTTACTACGACATCGGTATCGGCTTCGGGATGTACCAGCACAAAATCCTTTCCCCCCGTTTCGCCCACAATCCGCGGATAGGACCTGTATTTTCCGATGTTTTCTCCGATGGTTTTCCAAATGGTATTGAACACGGCCGTAGAACCTGTAAAATGAATGCCTGCAAAATCCCGGTGCCCAAAACAAACCTCTCCCAGTTCGGGTCCCTGGGCATATACCAGGTTGATAACGCCATCGGGCAAACCTGCTTCCTGCAAAATCCTCATAAAAACATGGGCGCTCAAAATCTGTGTGTCGGCTGGTTTCCATACCACTGTATTGCCGCAGAGGGCAGCCGATGTCGGCAGATTTCCGCCGATGGCGGTAAAATTAAACGGTGTAATGGCCAGCACAAATCCTTCCAGGCTGCGGTATTCAAGCCGGTTGTGCATCCCGTAAGAACTGATGGGTTGCTGCTTATATATTTCGCTTAGGTAATGGACATTAAATCTCAGAAAATCAATGAGTTCGCACGCGCTGTCGATCTCCGCCTGGTAGGCGTTTTTACTCTGTCCGATCATCGTAGCGGCATTCATGCGGGCCCGGTATTTTCCAGCCAGCAAATCCGCCGCCTTCAAAAAAATGGCCGCCCTGTTTTCCCAGTTCATACTTTCCCAGGCGGTTTTGGCCTTGAGTGCAGCATGGATCGCTTGCTGAATATGTTTTTTGTCTGAGCGGTGAAAATGACCGAGGAGATGTGACAGTTCATGGGGTGGACGCATGATAATTTTATCTCCTGAATGAATTTCCTTTCCATCGATGACCGCACCGATATCGTGTTGGATGGATTTCAACTCCCGGATGGCTTCTCTTAAAAGTTTTTTTTCAGGAGTGCCGGGGCCGTAGGACTTCACGGGTTCGTTGACTGGCAGGGGATAGTTGAAGTAGCCGAGATTCATAAATCGTGCATTTTGAAATTCTGGGTTTTCCTAAAGAAATACCGAAACGCCGGGTTGTCGGGTTAAAAAAATGAAGGGTCGGGATCAGTGCCTGCTGCTAAAACCCACTATGCCGTTTCCTTTTCACTCATCAGGTAAGCCTTGATAAAGCCGTCCAGTTCCCCGTCCATCACCGGTTGTATATTACCGGTTTCAAATCCTGTTCGGTGATCTTTGATCATTTTATAAGGATGAAAGACGTAAGAGCGTATCTGGGATCCCCATTCAATTTTTTTCTTATTGGCATTGGTCGCATTTTTAATGACTTCGCGTTTACGCATTTCCTCTTCATACAACCGGCTCTTGAGCATGGCCATTGCTTTTTCGCGATTTTCTCCCTGGGTACGTGCTTGTTGACATTCTACGACAATACCGCTGGGCTTGTGCGTTAACCGCACAGCCGTTTCCACTTTGTTTACATTTTGTCCGCCGGCTCCTCCGCTGCGAAAAAAAGCCCATTCGATATCAGCCGGATTGACGGCTATTTCAATGGTATCATCAATGAGTGGATAAACATATACGGATGCGAAAGAAGTATGTCGACGTGCATTGGAATCAAAGGGCGAGATACGCACCAGGCGGTGCACCCCGCTTTCTGCTTTCAGGAATCCAAAGGCAAAGGGCCCGTCGAATTGAAGGGTCACACTCTTGATGCCGGCGGATTCCCCATCCTGAAAATCAAGTTCAGAAACAGTCCATCCCTGTTTTTCTCCGTACATCCGGTACATGCGCATCAGCATTTCCGCCCAATCCTGGCTTTCCGTACCTCCGGCCCCTGAATTGATTTGCAATACAGCGGGCAGCTCGTCCTCGGGTTCATTTAAAGTGGATTTGAATTCAGCTTCTTCTATCAGGGTGAGCGCTTTATCATAAGCAGTCCGGGTTTCCTCTTCAGAAGCCTCTCCGCCCTTCCAAAATTCCATCAATACGGCAAAATCTTCGATGGCAGTTTCTACCGCCTGATAAAGCTTCAGCCAATACTCATTTACTTTGATGTTCTTGAGAATGGCTGTGGCGCGTTCATTGTCTTCCCAGAATCCAGAGCTTCCGGTTAATTGTCTTTCTTCATTGATTTTGATCTGTCGGTTCTCGACGTCAAAGAAACCTCCTCAGTCCACTCAGCCGGGACCTCATATCGATAAGCTTTTCCTGTGTCATAGGGACGCAAGTTAACCAAAAAAGGGATTTGCGGCGCTATTGTCAAACGCCCGGCGCTTACCGGATACAAGCAAGCACGGAACAACTTTTGAATTTATTCATTGCCATGTGCTCATTCGATCGATACCGGGCGCCGGGCGTTAACAAACGGAGTTATAACCGGGTCTTTTCGGGATTTGAAACCGATTCAGATTTAAACCATTTCTTTAAATCGTCCTTGGTCTTTCCAGTTTTTTGCTGGAGCCTTCCGAGCAATTCATCCTCTTTTCCCTCTTCATACCGCAGATCATCATCCGTCAAATTTCCATAGGCTTGTTTTAATTTGCCTTTCAGGGTATTCCAAGTTCCTTTCAACACTAGATTGTCCATAATATTTAATTTTATACCAAGATATTTTCAATCTTCATGCCAGCGGGTGATAACTTGCCGTCACTTTAACAGATCGCAATATGATAGCCGATTTTCGATCAGACACGGTGACCAAGCCTACGGAGGGTATGCTCAAAGCAATGATGCAGGCCCAGGTGGGTGATGATGTTTTCCGCGAAGACCCCAGTGTCAACCTACTGGAAAAAAAAATGGCGGATCTTTTTGGCATGGAAGCAGCCCTTTGGTGTGCGAGCGGAACCATGTCCAATCAGGTGGCGATTTCGACCCACACCCGCCCCGGAGACGAGGTGATCTGTGAGCAGGAATCCCATGTTTATTACTACGAGGGGGGTGGTATTGCCTTCAATGCCGGTTGTCAAAGCCGAACCCTGGTGGGTGATCGGGGGAAAATAAATGCCAGCCAAATTTTAACATGTATCAATCCCGATGATCCACACCGGGCCCACACCGCTTTGGTTTGTCTGGAGAATACTTCGAACCGGGGTGGCGGGAGTTGTTATGATATCAAAGAAATCATAAAAATCAAGGAGCTTTGTGATCTCCATGGTTTGATCCTTCACCTAGATGGTGCCCGGTTGTTTAATGCGCTGGTGGCGACCCAAGAAACTGCTCGGAACTACGGCGATGCGTTTCACAGCATTTCGGTTTGTTTTAACAAAGGCCTTGGCTGTCCCGCGGGCAGCGTACTGTTGGGATCTGAAAAATTTATCCGTCAGGCTATTCGCAAAAGAAAAGTTTTTGGCGGGGGTCTAAGACAGGCGGGTTACCTGGCAGCCACAGCGCTATATGCGTTGGAAAACCATGTGGAAAGACTGGCTACCGACCACCTGCACGCCAGACAAATTGGCGAAGCACTTCAGCGCCACCCGGGAGTTAAGATGGTATTACCGGTTGAAACCAATCTGGTCATTTTTGAGTTAGGGGACGGACGGGACCCCCAAGATTTTATTAAGAAACTGCGGGAGAAAAATATCCTTTTGTTAACGATTTCCAACAAACGGCTGCGCATGGTGACGCATTTGGACATAAAGCCTGAAATGGTCGAACATTTCGTCACCACTTTGAGAAACTTGGAATAAACCCTGGAGCCATTCGGGCGAATGCTCAGTCGATCAGGTACCACTTCGAGTCATCATCCTTCGCATAGGACAAGCCGTTACTCATCACATGTACTTCCCCTTTGACTTGCGGGTGTTTAACGGAATGTTTTTCGTAAACCCTAACCCCATTGTTTTCGCGAGTCAGAAAAATCATAAGCGCGGTAACCGAAGGAGCAACATCCTGTAATTGCATTTCATCATTTTCCCTGATAAAAGCCTGGCTCATAAATATGTTTTAAAAATGTGAATTCAATCATTGACCAATAACAACATTCATATCGTAATTTTGTCAGCAAAACAAAAGCCAACCCGAAAATGTTCCCCAATATTTCCCCAGTTGAAACCGCGGCCTGGAAAAAATTACAAACCGATCAGCAGTTCCTGAAAACAATCCAAATGAAAAGCCTGTTTCATGATGACCGGGAAAGGTTTAATCGTTATTCCATCATATTCGGTGACATACTCTTTGATTTCTCCAAAAACTTGATAAATGCGGAAACCCTTTCCCATTTATTTGAATTGGCGGCAGAGTGTCGGGTATCGGAAGCCATTGCGGCCATGTTTTCCGGTGAAAAAATCAACCGGACAGAAGATCGTTCCGTGTTACACACAGCCTTGCGGAATTTCTCCGGGGAACCCGTTTATTCTGACGGCAAAGACGTGATGCCTGAAGTGATGCAAGAGCTGGAACACATGAAATTTTTCAGCCAGAAAATTCATTCCGGTGAATGGAGGGGATACAGCGGCAAACCCATCCGCAATATAGTTAACATCGGTATTGGAGGAAGTGACCTGGGACCGGTTATGGTCAGTGAAGCGCTGAAACACTATTGGATCGATGGCATGCAGGCATTTTTTATTTCCAACGTGGATGGAACCCAGATTGTCGAAACCCTTAAAAAAATAAATCCTGAGGAAACGCTATTCCTCATCGCTTCCAAAACTTTTACTACCCAGGAAACCATGACCAATGCATACAGTGCCCGGGAATGGTTTCTGAAATCAGCCGGAGAGGAATCCCATATCGCCAAGCATTTTGTTGCCCTGTCAACCAATGAAAGCGAAGTAGTAAAATTTGGCATTGACCGGTCGAACATGTTTGTTTTTTGGGATTGGGTAGGAGGTCGCTATTCTCTTTGGAGCACCATTGGTCTTTCCATTGTGCTGATGATCGGCTACCCGCGTTTTGAAGAGTTGTTGCAGGGAGCACATGGATCCGACAAACACTTTAAGAACACGGCTTTCGAAAAAAATATCCCGGTGATCATGGCCCTGATTGGCATCTGGTACAGGAATTTCTTTGGATCTCAGACAGAAGCGATTTTGGCCTACGATCAATATATGCACCGCTTTGCTGCATATTTCCAACAGGGAAACATGGAAAGCAACGGAAAATCGGTGGACCGAAACGGGGTTCCCGTTACCTATTCCACGGGTCCGGTGGTCTGGGGTGAACCCGGAACCAATGGTCAGCACGCTTTTTATCAGCTCATTCACCAGGGAACGGTGCTCATCCCTTGTGATTTCATAGCACCGGCCATCTCTCAGAATCCACTGGGCGACCACCATGCAAAGTTATTGTCCAATTTTTTTGCCCAGACAGAAGCCCTGATGAATGGACGCAGTCCGGAAGAACTCCTGGAAGCCCAGGTGAAACCCGAACTGATACCTTTTAAATTCTTTAGTGGAAACAGACCCACCAACTCATTCCTGATCAAGATGATAACGCCTTATACGCTTGGACAGTTGATCGCGCTGTACGAACACAAAATCTTTGTTCAGGGAGTCATTTGGAACATTTTTTCTTTTGATCAGTGGGGGGTTGAACTGGGAAAAGCCCTGGCTGGGAATATTCTCCCGGAACTAAAAAATGGCGATGAAACGACCGGCCACGATGGATCTACCAATGGATTGATCAACTGGTACAAAAAAATATGTTTTTAACAGAATTGCTTAAAATAAAGCCTCCTATATCACGTTTTTGTTTAAGCGAATGATCATCACCTTTTCGACAATCAGCCACCCTATGCAATTTTCTCCTAAATCCGCCAGCGGAACTGGCATGCCCAGCAAAGGGCACTTGATCCTTATTTTCTCCAGCCTCCTGCTGATAGCGGGCTTTTTTTATTTCCGGGCCTCTGGTTCCGGCAATTATTTGGGGAGGAGCTCACAACTAAAAACGACCATCGCAAAGGATACCGTAAACAAAGATTCCAGTGCCACCAGTTTGAAAACGGCAACCCTGGATACGGCCAAATACGATTTCTTACTCAAGTCCCTGAGCAATGGGGACAGTTCAGGCCGCTGGCCGGTAAAGCTGGACTATCCCTTACCCGGGGCCATTTTCCCCTTTAACCGGGTCGTGGCATACTATGGCAATCTGTATTCTAAAAAAATGGGCGTGCTGGGAGAATATCCTACCGACGAAATGTTTTCCAGGCTCCTGGCTGAGGTTAAAAAATGGCAAGCAGCCGATTCGACCGTTACGGTAAGACCTGCTTTACACTATATCGCCGTGACGGCACAGGGTTATCCCGGGAAAGGCAATAAATACCGGCTCCGGATGCCATTTAAACAAATCGATTCCGTCATCCGTATGGCTGCCAGAATCAATGCCTTGGTTTTTTTGGATATTCAAACCGGTCAAAGTACGGTGCAGGAAGAAATTCCTTTGCTGGAAACATACCTTAAAATGCCGCAGGTCCATCTGGGCATAGATCCGGAATTTTCCATGAAAACCGGTAAAAAACCTGGAACGGTGATCGGCACCATGAACGATTCAGACATCAATTTTGCTATTCATTACCTCACCAAGCTGGCCAAGGACAATCAGCTTCCTCCAAAAATCCTGGTGGTTCACCGGTTTACACAGGCCATGATCCGTAACTACAAGAATATCCGGCCTAACCCGAACGTGCAGGTTGTAATCGATATGGATGGATGGGGTGCAAAATCCAGAAAGTTGACGACCTATCTGGAATATGTTTCCCGGGAGCCGGTACAATTCACGGGATTTAAATTGTTTTATAAAAACGATTTCCGAGAGCCGAACAGCTCCATGATGACGCCTGCTGAAGTATTAAAGCTCAAACCCAAACCGGTTTATATACAATATCAATAACCCTTATTCTGCACTGAAGGGCAGGAGGGGAGTTAGTGTTTTAACGTCATTCTTACCAGGATAAACCCCACGATCACCAGAAGCAAAATGAGGAGGATGGCCCAATAGGTCCAGGTCATATTGCCCAGATTTTTTCTCTTCCTTTTCTTTTTATGATGGGTGAGTTGCCGGTGCATTTGCAGGTTCAGTTGCTTTAGCACGTCTTCCAGTTGTTTTTCGTCTTCTACTTGCTCAAGACCTTCCCGGGCGTCTTTCAAAAAGGCTGCGGGCAATTCCTCCTTAAATGGATTGGAATCACCTTCTCCCATCAGAGCTCGAAGACGCTGGTCCAAAGAAGCCGGAATATTTTTCCGGAACTCATCGGGAGTCATATCGTTTGATTCATCCTGCATGATCATTTTTCAAATTGGTCTAATTTTTTTTCCAGCAATAAACGAAGGTTCCTTTTGCCATTTTGAATATGGCTTTTCACTTTTTCCAGCGTAAACCCTGTCTCAGATGCGATCAACTGATAGGATTTTTTCTCTAAATAAAACTTGCGGATGCAGGTTCTTTGTTCGGAATTCAAGTGACTCAACGCTTCGTTCAATTCCCTAACCATTCCCTCTTCTTTGAGCGGATCGGGATCTTCCGTTTCTGAAACAGGGTCCTTCATCTCATCGACCGAGATTCCATGTTTGCGGTTGCGAATCAACATCAGACAATGGTTCTTGGTAATCATATAGATCCAGGAACTGAAATAACTGACTTCATATTTGTGCAGTTCGGTGATAACTTTTAGAAAAATCTGCTGGACGGCATCCCTGGCTTCTTCCGGATTTTTGAGGTATTTCATGGAAACCCCATAAAGTAGCAACGTATATCGTTCCAGCAGAGATCCCAGCCATTCATTGCTGCGATCTGCATAAAAATGCTTTAGAATTTCCTGATCGGTTAAATGGGTATGTGAGGAGGACTTCAAGGTGAAAAATCAGCTTTTCATTAAGATACAGAATCTCGTCGATTGCATAAGGAGAACGGATACAAGCCCGGTAGTTGGGCAGACCTTAACAAGGCTTTCAGGAAAGGTCAGCGGGCATTCAGGCTGTCTGGCTGCCAAATTCCTTTTTATAGAATTCAATGGCATTCTCAATAACTTTTAGTGCCATGGTTTTATCCCCGAATTCTTCCACTTTAACCGCTTTGTTTTCCAGCTTTTTATATTCTTCAAAAAAATGTCGTAGTTCATCGAAAAAATGTTTGGGAAGTTCTTCGATGTTGTTGTAGTGGTTTACGCCCGGATCAGAGGCGGCAACCGCAATTATTTTATCATCTCCTTCTCCGTTGTCGATCATCTGCATGACCCCGAGAACCTTGGCTTCCATCAGACAAAGCGGAACCACTGGAAGGGAGGTAATCACCAGGATGTCCAGGGGATCCTTATCGTCTCCATATGTCTGAGGTATAAAACCATAGTTCACCGGATAATAAAAAGAAGAATAAATGACCCGGTCAAGTTTCAACAAACCGCTGGCTTTGTCAATTTCGTATTTGGCCCTGGCTCCCTGGGGAATTTCTATGATCGCGTTTACGATTCTCGGTGCGTGGCTTCCGTAAGGAACGCCATGCCATGGATGGGATACATTCATTTTATTCATTGGCTCGGGTTGATGGCACAAACCTACTCATTCAATGCCATAGCGCAAAACAACCAGCATAGCCAGACGATCAGGGATGTTTGTCGTTGAGGATCTCTTTTAAATCCACCAGCCATTCTCCCTGGACCCGTACGATGCGCACGGTAGTGGTGTCTTTACGGAAACTGTTCGAAAACGAATAGATTGTCACCGAATCATTGACGGTGCGGATGCTGATCGGAAGAATACTCGCATCCCGGTATTGTTGCCGGGTATCCCGGTCCATTTTATCAAATCCCTGTTGCCATTTGGTGATGAGCAATAAATTGACTGAGTCGCTCAACAAATAAAACCGGGCCTTTTCGTAGTCTCCGTCCAGGGAAGCCCGGATAAACTGCCGTCCGGCATCCTGAGCATCCTCGGCTTTATTAAAAGTTTTTCCCGCATTGCAGGAACCAATCAGTGCGACCAGCAAGGCAAGCAAAATGGTTTTCAACGATGGCCTGTTTTTCTTAAACAATAAATCCTCAGCGGTTAGATGATCCTCAAACCGCAATCCAACAATAATTTTTTCCTTACGAACCCTGATCGATCACTTTATCTTTTTCATAGGCCCTGATGATGGCCTTGACCAGCCGGTGACGAACCACATCTTCTTCGTCCAGTTCAATATGGGCAATGCCATCGATGCCTTTCAGAATATATAAGGCTTTGGCCAGTCCGCTCTTCTGATTTTTGGGAAGATCAATTTGCGTCAGATCTCCGGTGATGATCGCTTTGGCACTGGGCCCGATGCGTGTCAGGAACATCTTTAACTGAAGTTCCGTAGCATTTTGGGCTTCATCCAGGATAATAAAAGCATTGTCGAGGGTTCTGCCCCGCATATAGGCCAGTGGAGCGATTTCAATGGTTCTGGTGGTCATATAATATCCCAGTTTGTCGGCGGGAATCATATCATCCAGGGCATCATAGAGGGGACGCAGATAGGGATCAATTTTTTCTTTCAGATCACCGGGCAGAAAACCCAGGTTTTCTCCGGCCTCCACCGCCGGGCGTGTCAGGATGATCTTTTTGACCATCTTATTTTTCAACGCGCGAACCGCCATGGCAACCGCTGTATAGGTTTTACCGGTTCCGGCAGGTCCGATGGCAAAAACGATGTCGTTTTTCTCTGAAGCCGTCACCAGTTTTTTCTGGTTTACGGTCCTGGCCCGCACTGTTTTGCCGTTGGGACCGAATACCAGAATGTCATTGGGGTTTCTGTCGACAAAATGATCCACGGTTTCAGCATCGTCGCCGCCCAGGATCTGACTAAAATAATTTTCCGTCAGGCTGCCATTGCGCTCCAGGTACTGCAGGAGCAGGTCTATTTTTTCTTTGGCTGTTTCCACCTGTTCCGGTGCACCGCTCAATTTGATCTGAGTACCGCGGGAAAGAATTTTGAGAAGAGGAAATTTTTTTTTGAGGATATCTAATTTGCCATTGTTAACTCCGAAAAACTCAATTGGGTTAACCGTTTCCAGGTTGATAATCGTTTCAGTCAATTCCGATAGTTTAAAGTTTTCAAATGAGGTTTCTGCTATATCATCCAACGCATGTGACCAAATTTAATTGTTTACATGCATATGCACGCCAATTTACTTATTAACAGATTGTGCATTTAATTTTAACATCTCTGCAAAGGTCAGGTTTTTTTCCATCGACAATATCGTCAGACCGATTCTCTTTGCTTTGGTATGCACGGTCTTTGCCGATTCAATCCAATTGCTGTAATACATTTGATGGGATGGAGGCATCTCTTTAAATTTTTTTTCTGCTTTGGGTGCATCCTGAAGACAGGCGACCAACTCGTTGGAAACCTGCAATGGCTTGATGTCTTCAGCCAGACTGCATTTTAACATCGCCCCTTTGTGCTTGTGAATGGCTTTGCGAAGACTGGCTTTTAAGGGAAGAATAAAATCTCCGTTGCCCATGGGAAGGAGTGCCTGCTGTTGGATCAGATGAGCATCCAGCTTTCCTTTTACCCGAAATGATTTTTTCGAACCAGGTTTTAGTTGACTGGCAATATCGCTGGGAATGGTAATATAGGACCAGCCCGTTTTTTCCCCCTGTTGTTCAAATTGTTGTATGACTGCGGAAAATTGGACCATTCATCATTAAATCGCGGGATAAATATAATAAAATCCTTTATCCTGATATTTTAAGTTCTTCCTCAATGGCCTCGTTAAAACTCAAGCTGTTATTCCATATCCATTCAGGCATGGGCTTGTCGGCTAGTATCAGCCAGTCATTGCCTTCTTTGCGCATTTTAAACATAAGCCGGTTGCCGCGGTCATCGCTAACATCCACGGTAAAGAGCTCTTCCACCAGACCATTTACTTTTCTGAAATTGAACTCCCTCAATCTGCCGTCGGCCTTGATCAGTTTGCTGAACTGAATATTCCGGTTAAATTGGATAATCATGTTTGAAATGTTCTGTTTTACTTGAACAATTTTCGTGCTATATTTTAATAATGGAATATTAATATACTCGTCATTTAGCCAGAAACCTATTTTTGTCCCATGGATGGTCTCCCGTTGATATCAATCTGCATCCCGGCCTTTGAGCGGACACCCTATCTCAAAAGACTGCTGGATTCAATTGAAATACAGTCCTTTCGTGATTTTGAAATCGTCATTACCGATGACAGCCCGGGCAGGGAAGTTCAAACCCTGGCCGCAGAACATGTACTCAATCCCTGTATCCGGTATTTTAAAAATCTGCAAACACTGGGTTCACCTGAAAATTGGAATGAATCCATAAGAAAATCCCGTGGGCCTTGGATTAAGATCATGCACGATGACGACTGGTTTAGGGAGTCCGACAGTCTCAAAATATTTGCAGAAGCCACCCAAACCGCCCGATCTTCCTTTTATTTTTCAGGATATACGAATGTTTTTACCAGCGGCGCAGAACAGGAAATCAAGATCAATCGATTCCAGCTCGATCGGATTAAAAAGAACCCGGAAATCCTTTTGGCCGCTAACCGGATAGGTCCGCCCAGTGTGGTAATTTTTAAGCGGGATGAAGCGGTTCAATTCGACCCGCGCCTCCAATGGCTGGTAGATATCGACTTTTATATCCGCTATCTCAAAAAAAATCCCTCCGCTGAATGGATTGAGGCAAACCTGGTCCGGATCGGTATCAGTGTAAGCCAGGTAACCCAAAGGAGTTTCGGTAAACCAACGATAGAAATTCCGGAGCGGTTTTTACTAAATGAGAAGTTGGACCCGCAATCATCCAAGTATCTGCCCATTTTTGATTCCTGGTGGCGATTTATCCGCAATCTGTCGATCAAAGACCTGGCTCAAATCAATGGATCGGGATATACGGGCAATATTCCCCCCTTTGTTGCGGCGATGATCAAGACGCAAACGCGTATACCGGAAATTCTGTTAAAAAATGGATTTTCTTCGAAGTTCTTTATGTTCTTGCATTATTTAAGGACCAAAGGCCCGAGTTAGAATGGGGCAGGTGCGGGCCGTGAAATGGGGAATCACCAGCAACGCCCTGGTGGGAAGAAAGCTTCCTTACTCAGCCAAAAGGGCTCGATAGGCCTGATTAAAAGCCAAGCGGTTGAAATGCAACTGAGCATAGCGGTATGCTTCTCGACTGATGCGTATACATTCAATTCTATCCCGGGTCAACCCGGTTATTTTTTCGACCGCCTCTTTCACCAACCCCGACTCATCCACTATTTCCTCTATAAACAATCCATTCTCCCCGTTTTTAATATGCGTCTTATTGCCCGGCAGGGCGGTAACAAGGGGAATACAGCCATGGGCCATGGATTCTTTGATGAACATGGGAAAACCTTCATAAGCGGAGGTCAGCAGGGCGATATCTGAATTTGCCAGGATGGAGGCCATTTTTTCAGGATCCCCGACTTCACCATATAGTTGGGCGGCTTCTTTCGCGCGCTGTGACAATTCAGCGATCAATGTGCCGGCGAAATGAAACCGAACCGGTATGGCCTGATCCAAACAAAGGGCCGCAATCCGATCGATAAGCCAGACCCTTTTTTGGGGACCTCCCCGGCCAGCGCAAACTATGCGCAGGGGCAAGTCAAAATTTCTGTTTTCTTCAGCAGGTATATCCACGCCGGGCTCAATAAAAAGGATGCGTTTTAAATAAGCCGGATCCAACTGAAATTCGGCGTATTGTTTTTCAATATTTTCCAGCGTGTAGAAATCATAGACAATTCTATGTGTCAAATAGCGAATGTTCATCAAGCCAAAAAACTCCATTCCTTTTTTTCCGAAAGTGAAATTGTGCAGGAGTTCCGTTTTGACGATTGTTTTTCGAACAAAGGGAAGCATGTCGTAAAAGAAAGTCGAATTCGCCCCGAAGACCTGACCACGGGGGTGACGGTTGATGTAGAAACTATAATAATGTACAGAAAAAGCCCGAAACAAAAGCCAGTCGCAAACGATGTGGATATCGTGGAATTCACTGTTTGGAATGCGCTGGAATTCATTTTCGAAAACGGCATTGGGGGAATAACGGGTGAAAAAGACTTGTTTTTGCTTGTCAGCGATCGCGCGGAGTATATCCAGATGAATCCTTTGCGCGCCACCGAGTGAATAACGATCCAAGAAAAAGAAAAGACCGTTGCTGGATTTTTTTCTCAAAAGAGCCAAAGGGTACAAAATAAGGAGTGCAGGTAAATAAGTGATCCGAAGAAGTATCCTAAAGAGTTTTATTTTCGTGATATTATGCATGAAATTGTGGGGTATTCGCCATCAGGCGCCCGCAAATATATCCATAAGCAAATAATTGAACCGAACCGCATGCCCGATCTATTTCATTACGGTCAAGAGAAATTGACACCTGCCAAAGTGATTGCCATAGCCGATGGCCGTATGTCGGGCGTTCTTTCCCGTGATGCCATGGTCCGAATCGTCAAAAGCCGGGATGATGTGCGGAAAATCGTGTCGGAAGAAAAAACGGTATACGGCATCAACACCGGATTTGGGGTGCTGGCCAACACCCATATTTCTGCGGAAGATACCCGGACCCTGCAACATAAAATTTTGCAGAGCCACAGTGTCGGTGTCGGCAAGAATATCCGTCCTTTTTTATCCAAAATCATGATGATTACCAAAGTGCAGTCGCTGGCTCAAGGGTATTCCGGCATTCAGCCGGAAACTTTGGAACGCATCTGTTGGTTTATCGATCAGGATATCTCTCCCGTTGTTCCAGAAAAAGGCTCCGTCGGCGCCTCCGGTGACCTGGCCCCCTTGGCCCATCTTTTTCTGCCGCTGATTGGCCTGGGAGAAGTCTGGGTAAAGGAAAAAATAATTCCGAGTGCAGCCGTGCTTCGGGATCATGGTCTTGAACCGCTCCAGCTGGGACCCAAGGAAGGCCTGGCCCTGATCAATGGCACTCAGTTCATTTTGGCCTATGCAGTGGCCAACCTCCAGCGAATGCACAACTGCCTGGAATCGGCTGACCTGATCGGTGCCATGAGTCTGGAGGCACTTACAGGAACCAAATCTCCCTTCGATGAACGACTGCATGAGTTAAGACCCTATAAGGGCAACCAGCTCGTCGCCCAACGTCTGAGAAAACTCTTGTCGGGATCGGAAATCATGCAAAGCCATATTGATTGCGGTCGCGTCCAGGATCCCTATTCCCTGCGTTGTATGCCGCAGGTACATGGGGCGAGCCGAAATGCCTGGCTGCACCTCAAGGAGCTTACCCAGATAGAACTAAACGCCGTAACCGACAATCCTTTGATTTTTTCTGCAGATGACACCATCAGCGGGGGTAACTTTCATGGGCAACCGCTGGCCATTCCACTTGACTATGCTGCCATTGCCGCTTCAGAAGCAGGAAATATCTCAGATCGCCGTTGTTATCTGTTGCTAGAAGGCAAATGGGGATTGCCCTTGCTGTTGATGAAGGACGTGGGTCTGAACAGTGGTTTCATGATTCCCCAGTATACGACGGCGGCTCTGGTAACCGAAAATAAAACTCTTTGTTTTCCCGCCAGCGCCGACAGCATACCGACCTCCTTGGGCCAGGAAGATCACGTGAGTATGGGAAGCATCAGCGGGCGGAAAATGGAAATGATTTTGGAAAACCTCGAATATATTTTGTCAATAGAACTCCTGACCGCCTGCCAGGCCATCGAATTTCGCCGACCGCTGCGCAGCAGTACCATACTGGAACACGCGCATGATTTTGTGAGGCAGCAGGTGGGTTTTGCCAGGGAGGATAGAATTTTTGCCAACGATATTCTGAAAATAAAATCCATGATCGAATCATTTGGCCTGGTGCGTGCGGTAGATGATTTTGCAGCAATCCAGGGCCAAGATCTCAATGAGGATTATCCAGATTTTACATTAAACTGACGCCATGCAAAAAACATTGTCATTATACGATCCCGTCAAGTACAAGACACCGGTTGGGTCTACATTAAGTTGCAGGGGATGGGTGCAGGAAGCCGCTTTGCGGATGTTGCTCAATAACCTGGATCCTGAAGTGGCAGAGCGACCCGATGAGCTAATTGTATACGGTGGACGCGGAAAAGCGGCGCGAAATTTTCAAGCCCTGGACGATATCATCGCCAACCTGAAAATTTTAGAAAATGATGAAACCCTTTTGATACAGAGTGGCAAACCGGTTGCCCGGATGAAAACGCATCCCGATGCGCCACGCATACTGCTTTCCAATTCTCAGCTCGTTCCCAAATGGGCCACCTGGGAACATTTTGATGAGCTGGAAAAAAAAGGATTGATGATGTACGGACAGATGACGGCGGGATCCTGGATTTATATTGGCTCCCAAGGGATCGTCCAGGGTACTTATGAAACCTATGCAGCGGCTGCCGACAAACATTTCAACGGATCGCTGAAAGGCACACTGAACGTGACGGCTGGCCTTGGAGGTATGGGCGGAGCTCAACCGCTGGCCATTACGATGAATGAGGGCGTTGCCCTCATCGCTGAAGTGGAATGGTGGCGGATCCAAAAAAGACTGGAAACAAAATACCTGGATTTCGGCACCCTGGACATGGATGAGGCCATTGATCTGGCGCTCAAAGCAAAAAAAGAAAACAAAGCTTATTCCATCGGCGTATGCTGCAATGCGGTGGATCTGCTCGAAAAGTTGTTGGAAAGAAATATTGTTCCCGATACCCTGACCGATCAAACCTCGGCACATGATCCGCTGATTGGATACTGGCCTCACCAAGTGTCTGCTGAAGCAGCCAAAATTTTGCGGGAGTCCAATCCGGAAAAATACCTGGAATACGCCTATGCTTCCATGAGGACCCACGTGGAAAAAATGCTGACCCTTCAAAAAAAAGGAGCCATCACCTTTGACTATGGAAATAATATCCGGGCCAGGGCCCATGAAAACGGCTTGAAAAATGCATTTGATTTTCCAGGGTTTGTACCGGCCTATATCCGCCCACTTTTTTGTGAAGGCAAAGGACCCTTTCGGTGGGCTGCGCTGAGCGGCAATCCGGAGGATATCGCCCTGACCGATGAGTTGATGGTGAACCTTTTTCCGCAAAATCATTCCCTTCAGCGCTGGTTAAAACTGGCCAAAGAAAAAATTGCTTTCCAAGGCCTGCCCGCCCGGATCTGCTGGCTTGGTCAGGGAGAAAGGGAAAAAGCGGGGCTTGCGTTTAACGAGCTGGTGCGCACAAAAAAAGTTTCGGCGCCCATCGTCATCGGCCGCGATCACCTGGATACCGGGTCGGTGGCTTCACCCAATCGTGAAACGGAAGCCATGTTGGACGGCAGCGATGCCGTAGCCGATTGGCCCATACTCAATGCCCTTGTCAACACGGCGGGTGGTGCCAGCTGGGTCAGCCTTCATCACGGCGGTGGAGTGGGTATGGGCTATAGTATTCACGCGGGCATGGTAATCGTGGCCGATGGTACCGAGGCGGCAAAGGCCAGATTGTCCCGGGTTTTGCGCAATGATCCGGGACTGGGTGTGATTCGTCACGCCGATGCAGGCTATCCTTTGGCGCAAAAAACCAAAGAAGATTTTCAACTCTAACCCTTTCATGCAAAGTTTACTCCTGACCCATATTAAACTGCTGCTGAACACCCGCTCCGAAGCGCATGCGCTGTATGGCAGTCAGATGAGAGAGGTACCACGGCTGGACAATGCCTGGTTGCTCATCGAGGGTTGCGAAATTGCGGACTTTGGAAGCATGGATACCATCGAGCAGGATTTTTCCCAGTTGCCGGAAAATAGAATGGACTGTTCAGGGAGACTCGTGCTTCCAGCCTGGTGTGACAGCCATTCCCATATCGTATTTACCGGCAGCCGGGAAAACGAAATGGTGGATAAAATCCACGGACTTGGTTATGCGGAGATCAATGCCAAAGGAGGAGGCATTCTGAATACGGTTCAAAAAATAAATGAAATTTCGGAATCAGAACTTTTTGATGAGTCCTGGAAGAGATTGGAAGCGGTTGCCAGAACTGGGACGGGTGCCATAGAAATCAAAAGTGGTTACGGCTTGTCGCTCGAAGGGGAGTTGAAGATGCTTCGGGTAATCCGCCGGTTAAAGGAAAAATCCTCACTGGAAATCAGGTCCAGTTTTTTGGGTGCCCACACGTTCCCCATGGCTTTTCGCAGCAACCATGCTGCCTATATCAAACAAATTACGGAAGAGATGTTGCCGGTCATCGCAAAAGAAAAGCTGGCAGACTACATCGATGTATTTTGTGAACAAGGTTTTTTTAATCCCGAGGAGTCGGAAACCATTCTTCGCTCCGGTATGTCCTTCGGGTTGCTGCCGAAGATTCACGTGAATCAACTGCACGCCATCGGGGGAATCCAAACAGCTCTTCGGGTAAATGCGGTTTCGATGGATCATCTGGAACACATGCCGGAAGAAGAAATCGCCCTGATTAAAAAATCGGGATGGAAAGGGATTTGCACCTTATTACCCACCGCTGCATTTTTTCTCCGCATGCCTTTCCCGCCGGCCAGAAAATTAATCGAATCAGGTTGTGCCATTGCCCTGGCATCGGATTATAATCCGGGTTCTTCCCCTTCTGGAAATATGAACATCGTATATGCCATGTCCTGTATCCAAATGAGTATGTTGCCGGAAGAAGCGTTGAATGCGGCTACCATCAACGGCGCCCATGCGATGGGATTGGGCGATGTTTGTGGATCGGTCTCCCGGGGCATGCTAGCCAATCTGATCATCACGCAACCCGTGCCTTCCCTGGCTTATCTTCCTTATTCATTCGGATCAAATCTTATTGATAAAGTAATCCTTCGGGGCAATTTGATCGGCTAAGCTTTGTATATTGGGAATTATACACTGCTTATGCCAATATTCTTTCCCCGGAAAAAAAAATCAGCGGATTTTATCGAATCCGTTACCCGCAGGAGTACGGTTTTACACATCGGGGATAAAAAGGGTGGGCTGGAATTTCTCATTTCATTTTTCTCAGCCATCCGGCCATCCAAGGACAGAAAGGATCCAGCCGTGAATCTGCAGGCATTGATTGCGATCATGGATGAACATCCCATCGTCTTATCCAATCTGCACAATGCACTGGTTTCCCAATTGATTCAAACCGACCTTTCTTCAGCCCTTACCGAAAGTGGCATTCCGATCGCCAACGGATTCTGGCCAGAATTTTTCGGCCGGCTTCGTCATAAATTCATTCCCTCCCTGCGCAGCGAAAATGATTTTTTATATGTAATCGGACGCATATTCCATCATACCCATGACTACCTGTGGGTGGAAGCGATTGCCCATGATCAGTGGAAAAAATTCTTTGAATCCATCGGGCTTGCTTTTTCCGTCGACGATAAACACATTCTCCTGCAGCTGATGCAGTCCTTAAAAATTCTCAGTTTTCAGGTAGCCCATCTAGGTCTTGAAAAAGAAGTCAGAAGACATTTGTCATCCCAGAATATCGATGACAATCCCTTTCTAAACCAAATCGATCTGATTCAGCGCATTGAACGGTCCTACGTTTCGGGGGACCTCGAAAGCCTGTCTGCCGAAAGTGAAAGACTTCATAGCCTGGCAAAAATGGGAATTGAATCCATTGAATATATCCGGCGCAATCATTCCAGCAGCGGTACCAGTATCCATCAGACCTATGTCTTGCTCATTTTAAGCAATAAACTGGGACGCATCGAACTGATCACCGATATCCTGGACGACAATTCGCAATTTAATTCTGACAATTTTATTTCTTTTTTTAAAACGCTGGTCAGAAACGAGAATACAAAAAACAGTATCAGGGAATTTCTTTCCCAGTCACTGGGTTATGTGGCCTATCAGATCGCCGAGCACAAGGGATCCAAGGGAAGCCATTATATCACCACGACCAGGAAGGAATATCGAAAAATGATGTGGAGTGCCATGAAAGGAGGCGGCATAACGGCTTTCATTGCTTTGTTCAAAAACCTCCTGACCAAAGTGGAACTCCCGATATTCTGGCATGGGTTTGCATACAGTGTGAATTACAGCATCGGTTTTTTGATCATCGACGCAACCGGTTCTACGCTGGCTACCAAACAACCCGCTTTTACGGCAAGCGCGGTCGCCAGTTCACTGGATACCAAAGGGAATACCTATAAACCCAATCTTTACAACCTGGCCATCACCGTGGCCAGGGTTTCCCGTAGTCAGATCGCTTCCTTTATTGGAAACCTCGTCATCGTATTTCCCGGAACCTTTTTTTTGGCCTGGTTGTATGATGTACTCACCAAAACAAAAATCCTGGAAGGAGAAGCGGCGATGGCAATGCTGGAAAGTCAGCATCCCTGGCACAGTCTTTCTTTGCTCTATGCCTGCAACACCGGAGTTTTTCTTTTTTTGAGCGGGATCATCGCCGGCTATGTCCAAAACAAAATCCTTTATGGTCAGATCGGAGAAAGACTCAAGAATCATCCCTGGTGGCGGGCGGGTGCCAGTCCGGAGAAACGTTTGCGGCGTGTAAAATTTATAGAAAAAAATGCCGGAGCCATGATCGGCAACATATCGCTCGGGTTTATGCTCGGCATGTCGTCCATCGTGAGCAAGTTTCTCGGCGTACCCTTTGACATCCGGCACATTACTATTTCGGCCGGCAACGTTTCGGTTGCTTTGTATGGGCTGGGCATCAGAAATGTAAAACCCGGATTGCTGATCGTGGTATTCCTGGGGGTGCTGGCCATTGGATTACTAAATTTCCTGGTCAGTTTTTCGCTGGCATTCATCGTGGCCGTAAGATCCCGGGGCGTGCAACTCAAAGATTATCCGGAATTTCTCGGAATTCTGGGTCGTTATTTTATGAAAAAGCCGCTTGATTTTATCAGGCCGCGTACCCAGCTTTCCGAAACGGATTGACTTTCTTTCCTTAACATTGCCCACGCAACTGCGACATATGACACCCATAATTGAATGCGTTCCCAATTTCAGTGAAGGCCGAGATCTTCAGAAAATCGATGCCATAACCAAGGAAATCCAATCCGTTGCGGGCGTCCGGTTGCTGAACGTAGATCCCGGAAAAGCGACCAATCGCACGGTGGTTACTTTTGTCGGTTCGCCGCAGGCGGTCGTGGATGCGGCTTTCCTGGCTATCCGCAAAGCGGGGGAACTCATTGATATGCGCGGCCACAGGGGTGAGCATCCCCGGATGGGAGCCACCGACGTCTGTCCATTGATTCCGGTATCGGGTATTTCCATTGAGGAAACGGCTCAATGGGCCGTAAAACTGGCAGAGCGGGTTGGAAGCGAATTGTCGATTCCTGTTTACCTCTATGAAGCGGCCCAGCCGAATAAAGACCGCAGCAATCTTTCCCTCATCCGGGCGGGAGAATATGAAGGGTTTGGCGAAAAAATAAAAAAACAAGAATGGAAACCGGATTTCGGGCCTTCACGTTTTGATGAAAAACGAGGCGCTACCGTTATCGGGGCAAGGGATTTTCTGGTAGCTTACAATGTAAACCTCAATACCACTTCCGTCCGGCGCGCCAACAGCGTGGCTTTCGATGTGCGGGAAGCGGGTCGTATAAAAAGAACAGGGGATCCGGTCTATGGTGACATAGTAAAAGACGATAAAGGTCAACCGGTAATGATCCCCGGTTCTCTGAAATCCGTGAAAGCCATCGGGTGGTTCATTGAAGAATATGGCGTGGCTCAGATTTCTATGAATCTGACCAATCTTTCGATCACGCCTCTACATATTGCTTTTGACGAAGTCTGTCGCAAAGCCGATGCCCGGGGTATTCGGGTTACGGGTAGTGAGCTGGTCGGACTGATTCCCTTACGGGCCCTGCTGGATGCAGGTAAATATTTTTTGAAAAAGCAACGGCGTTCCATTGGCGTATCTGAAAAAGAATTGATTCGCTTGGCCGTCCTGACCATGGGGCTCGATGAACTGGCACCCTTCAAACCGGAAGAAAAGATCATTGAATATTTACTGAAGGAAAAAGGGGACGAAAGACTGGTTCGGTTATCCTTAAGTGAATTCGCTGATGAAACGGCCAGTGAATCCCCGGCACCGGGAGGAGGATCCGTAGCAGCCTATATGGGCGCACTGGGGGCGGGACTGGGAGCCATGGTCGCCAATTTATCTGCACTAAAAAATGAGTGGGAAGTTTTCGGTGACTGGGCGGACAAGGCCTCTGCTCAAAAAAAGGAATTGCTTTCTTTGGTGGATCAAGATACACGGGCATTTGAAGGCATCATGGTAGCGCGGTCCTTGCCCAAATCCACCGAGGATGAAAAAACTGCCAGAACCCTGGCCATCCAGGAGGCCACCTTGCAAGCCATCGAGGTTCCTTTCCGCGTAATGCAGGTAGCTTTGCAATCCATGGATATACTAAAAGCGATGGCTAAGGATGGAAACCCGCAATCCAAATCGGATGCAGGCGTCGGGGCCCTTTGCGCCCGCAGCGCTGTGCTGGGTGCATACCTGAATGTATGCATCAATGCTTCGGGACCTGCCAAAGACCCGGCAATTTCTTCCATGGTCGAGGAAGGAAAGAAAATGCAAGAGGAAGCGATAAAAAAAGAAAAAGAAATTTTGGACCTGGTAGGTCTTTCGCCCCAATAGAACCCAAGAAGGGGCGAGGATGGGGAGTCAATAATTAAAAAGGAATGCCAATATTTACATACCCCATCACTTTTTTCCACTGATCACAATACATGGCACTCAGTTCCAGGGGACCCAACACGAAATTGTAGGTAAATGTCAGTGCATAACCCGATAAAAAATCTGGTGTGTTGTAAAACTGTCCGTCGCTGCGAACAAAATTGTTGAACATGACATTTCCCCTGGCCGTGAGGTAAAGGTTGCCATAAAAATTATACCGGAAACCGGCCTGGATTTCTGCTGTACTGGGAGAATAGTAGGAACCTTCCCGGAGTCCGGCAAAGGTAATCTGATTGTGAAAAGTATAGGTGAGGCCTCCGATGGAAAATTCGTTCAGCATGGATCCCTGCTGGAAGTTAAGACCTGACTGGAGTAAAAACATCAGGGTACTCTTATCGGAAAGGGGCGTATAACTTTCGAAGTGAAATAAAATTCGCGGGTAGGGATTGCTGGCGCTGATGGTATCCTCATCCAGAACATTGGTGTGCAGTTGTATCGCAGGGTTCTGTGTGAATACCCAGTCTGCCTCCATTCCCGACTTGATTCCTTTTTTGGGGTATACCGGACGGTCCAAGGAATTCTGATCAAAATAAAAATAACTGGTGGGGAAATTATTTGTCCCTTTAAATTCCAAAGCGGAAGTAATCGACGGATTGTACTTTATCCATTCAAACCTGGTTCCTACACCAATGGTCAGATCGCGGTTGGTGGAATAACCGAATTTTCCATCCATAACGAAGTAGTTCTGATTGTAAATGCCGGCTTCCTTGGTATTGACATAGGTGGTAATATTTTGCTGATCAAACTGGGTAGATAATTTCAATGCGAATTTTCGGTCACGGCCGATGTATTGGAGGTGTTCGGCCCGTACCCTGAAATTTTCTCCGATATTTAGCGTGACCAAACTTCTGGAATTGGGTGTGAAAAAATCCCGGGAAGTCAGATTGAGAATGGCGCTGATGCCGGTAAACTGGTTGTAGTGCAAAGAAAGTTTGGCAAAAGTCAAAGGGGATTCCACCACATCAAATACGATTTTGGCAGATCCATCGGGCTGCGGAATCAGCTGATAGTTGATAAGGGTGTAATACCGGGTACCGGAAGCCCGGCGTACCATGTGGGCGAGCATTTCAGGGGTATATACATGGTTGGTCAGCAGACCCGTGGTATGAATAAAGAAATCCTGTGTGGTGAATTTCAGACCTTTTACTTCATAGGTCGATATTTTTACACTGTGCACATCCGGCAGTTCTTTTTCCACCACCTGCGTCCCGTAGAGATTATTGAGTGAGTCCGCCAGTTTTTTAAATTGCGGATACAGTTTTCTTCCTTCTTCCAGGCCGGCTTCAATGATTTCATCGGCAGAACTGAAGGTAGCCATACTGTATTTTTCCAGGGGTGTCTGCACGTAAATATTGCAGAGGGGCACTTCCATTTTTGTATCCTCGGCTTCCCGGAAAAATGCTATTTGCAAAAGGACCTGCAAAGCATTGCTCACTTTGTTTGCCGGAAGAAGACTGCTGGTCACATTGCTTCCAATAACGAATTGGGCGCCCATTTCCCTTACATCCTTCACCGGGAAATTGCGAACGATACCTCCATCGACCAGCAGATGCCCCTGATATTCAACCGCCGTGAAAACAGATGGAATCGCCATGCTCGCCCGTACAGCCGTAACAATTTCACCGCTATCCAGGACGACGGCCTGTCCGGTGGAAATATCGGTTGCAATACATTTAAAAGGAATATCCAGCGAATCGAAGTTTTTTATTTTATATACCGGGAAAAGCATTTCGGAAAACTTCAGCCAGAGCTCCTGTCCTTCTAGGACACCGGTAGAGATTCTGAAGAAATGATTGACCCAGGGCAGTTCCAGATCATATTTGGCATATTCATCCTTTTCTTCCATGATGATATTTCTCAGAGAACTCTGGTTGGACAGGAGTTGATCCCAGTGAATATGGCGTCCGATATAGAGGATGGAATCAGCCGAATAACCCGAGGCGTACAGCGAACCGATGATACTGCCCATACTGGTACCGGTTATATAGTCAATGGAAAGGCCAGCTGAATCAATGGCTTTCAGTATCCCGATATGTGCCAAGCCCTTGGCACCACCCCCGCTGAGGGTAAGACCGATCTTTGGTCTTTTTGATTTGAGCGTATCCTGTCCCTTTACCAAAGGAGGAAGCATGCATAAACACACGCTGACGATGAAAACCGGGAGATGGGAGAATTTGAAAACTTGGAAATTGATAAGCGGGAATTTTTTTTAATGAATGCTAGACAGTTTATCCAAATTTAATGTGTTTTAGGTTCTGGTTAGGACAGCTATTCCCGTTCTGTAGATTCAATATGCTGGCGGATTATCCTTCTTCTTCCAATTCCATCAGTTTCTCTAGGGCTGCATCGTAGGTCTGCATGGCCACCGAGAGACTGAGGGCAGATTTTTTGTACTCTGATTCGGCTACCAGGAATTTTTGTCTGTCGGCATAAATTTCCGGAGCCGATAATCGCTGTTCAAGTTCACTGCTTTCCTGTTTAAGACGTTTAATATTCTCATCGAGTTGCTCTACGAGTCTTTGTTGTTTCTGTAGTTGTTTTTTTGATTCTTTGTTGATCGGAGTCGAAATCACGGGGGATTTGGGTGGCTCGGCTGCGGGTTTTTCGGTTTTCGGTTTGTTGGCACTGGGCTTGGTCTGTAAAGCCATTCTTTTGTTCCATTCCACCCATTCCTCATAGGTCCCCTTGAATTCCTTGATTCTCAGGTCATCTATTTCCCAGATTTTGTTGGCAGTTTTTGAAATAAAGTACCGGTCATGGCTTACCAGGATATAACTCCCTTCATATTTATTGAGGGCTTCGGCCAGCAGTTCGCAGGAATGGATGTCCAGGTGATTGGTGGGTTCGTCCAAAAGAAGGAAATTGGCTTTACCGGCAATGGTCTTGGCCAAGGCCACCCGGGCTTTCTCGCCTCCGCTGAGCACTTTGATCTTTTTATCCACATCGTCTCCGGAAAACAGAAAACATCCCAGCAAGGTCCTGAGTTCGAGTTCATTTTTGCCAGAGCCGCAATGTTTCATTTCCTCCAGGACCGAATCGTTCAGATTTAAGGATTCCAGTTGATGTTGCGCATAAAAACTGGCATCCACGTGGTGCCCCCACACGCGTTCACCGCTAAAAGGTTCTGTACCGGCGACCATACGCAGTACGGTGGACTTGCCCTTACCATTGGCTCCGATCAGGGCAATTTTATCGCCCCTTTCTATTTCTGCTTCGGCGTGTTGAATAATGGTATTGTCTCCAAAACTTTTGCTGGCATCTTTTAGCTGCACGAGCACTTTGCCTGGCGGACGATCTATCCGAAACTGTATCCTCATATCGGGTCTTTCCATTTCCACATTTTCAAGCCGATCCATTTTATCGAGGCGTTTCATGGCCGATTGGGCAGCAGCTGCTTTGCTGGCTTTGGCCTTGAAGCGTTCAATGAATCTTTCCTGTTGGCGGATATAATCTTTTTGATTTTCGTACGCTTTTTGCTGGATGGTAATCCGCATTTCCTTTTCTTTCTCATAAAAGGAATAGTTTCCATTGTAAAAATGGAGATCTTGTTGATAGAGCTCAACAATTTTATCTACCATGCGGTCCAGGAAAAATTTATCGTGGCTGACAATCACCACTGATCCCTGATAATTTTTCAGATATTTTTCAAGCCACTCAATAGAGGGAAGATCCAGGTGATTGGTCGGTTCATCCAAGAGCAGCAGGTCGGGTTTTTGGAGAATCATTTTTGCCAACAGGACGCGCATCCTCCATCCCCCGCTAAATTCGCGGTAAGGCCGTTGAAGGTGTGCATTGGAAAAACCCAGGCCCTGTAATACTTCCTCGGTTTTGTGGTGAATATTGTATCCATCCAACAAATCCATTTCATGCAATTTGTCGGTATAGGTCAACAGAAGCTGTTCGGATTGCGGTTTACCTTGTTTTTCTTCTGCTTCCATTTCTTGTACCAATGCTTCGAGCTCTTTTTCCACCGTAAGGACTTTATCAAAAGCACCCATCGCTACTTTTAATATTGAATCATTGGTATCAAAACTGAGCAAATCCTGGTGCAGGTAACCAATGCTGGTATTGCGGCTACGCTCTACCGTTCCACCGGAAGGGGTATATTCACCGGCAAGCAATTTCAATAAAGTCGATTTGCCGGTCCCGTTGTATCCGATCAGACCGATGTGTTCACCCGGTTGGATATGCCAGGTAGCATCTTTGAGGATAACACGCGCACCAAACTCAAAAGTCAAATTCTGAAAACCTGCCAGCATATGATGAATGGGTATTAATTCAAACGCGCAAAATTAAAGCAAATGCATTTAGAATTATCTTTGAATAATTTCTATTTAAATTCTATTTATGAAGAAGGCCTTTTTGTTGATTGGTGTTTTGGCCCTGGCGCTCGGAATTACATACTTGGTTCTTCATAAAAGCAGCTCATCTACCGGCACCCCAGAAGTAAAGGAAGCCCCTTTGGCCGTCAGTAGCAAATCCTCGGCTTTTAACCGATCCTTCGCGCAGGTCATGAATAGCTATTACCGGCTGGCTGAAATTTTTAAGACGGCCGATACGGCCCAGATCACCCAAGCAGCCCTTGGGCTTAAAAAAGCAGTTGACAGCATCCGGTTTGATCAGTTTAAAGCAGATTCATCGGTAACCCTGACTGCCGTCAGCGTCGCACAATCCGTAGATGGTGAAATTCTGGGGTTGATAAGCGAAAAATCCATGGAACAAAAGAAGCGGGAATTTAACTTGATCACAGAAGATTTGTATTCACTGATCCGTGTCGTTCGCTATGATGGTGGCGTGATCTACCACATGCGCTGCACGACGGCCTTTGCTGATTCTTCTGAGGCCTACTGGCTGAGTTCATCAAACCAAATCGTAAACCCTTACCTGGATAAAAATTATAAATTACCCGATAACAGCGAAGTCAGTGACAGCCTTCGGTTTTCTGTTCCCGTGGGTGAATAATCCTTTAAAATCCTGAAAAATTATTCCTTGTCCCCGAATCCAGATGCATCAATTATTCCGTCCGAGTCCAAGAACCACATCCTCCTGAAAAAGATTGATTTTACCCGTAAGCAGCCTATTTGAAATGATCATTTTTGAATATACTTTCGCAGCACCTAAAAGTAAACCATGAAAAAAGGAATTCTTTTGCCCTTGTTGTTGATAGGATGTCAGTTGTTTGCCCAAACCGAAAAGCTGGACACGACCCTGATTGCCAAAATCAAAGAAGAAGGCTTGAATCATTCTCAGGTAATGGAAATTGCCTTTAACCTGACAGATGCCAGTGGTCCCCGATTGATGGAGTCACCTGGATATTTCCGGGCAGCCAATTGGGCAAAAAGCAAACTTTCTTCCTGGGGATTGGACAATGCCAACCTGGAAGCCTGGGGTAAATGGGGAAAAGGGTGGGAGCTTGAAAAATATTATCTGGCCATGACGGCTCCTTATTATGAGCCCTTGATTGGATTTCCGAAAACTTTTTCCAAAGGCACCCATGGGCTGGAACATGCCCAGGTTGTGCTGATCGATGTAAAGGATTCATCCGGACTGATTGCTTATCAGGGTCAGTTGAAAGATAAAATTATCCTGATCAAAAGAAATGATTCCCTTCCGCTCGGATTTAAACCCGATGCATTGCGGTATACCGATTCGGAACTGGTCAAGATGTCCGCATTTGATCCGAAAGCACCCGTCACTCCCAACAATAATTTCCTGGCCTTTATGGCGGCGGCCCGCTTGCTGGCTGCTACTAAAAAGTTTGCGAACCAGGAAGGAGCGCTGGCCATCCTAACTACCAGTCCGCGCAATGGAGACGGGACCGTCTTTGTACAAAATGGCATTCCTTACAACGATCTGATGCAGGAAGCCATGAATGATGTGGCCATCTCCTATGAACACTTTATGTCGATTCAACGATTGCTGCAGCATCAGATTCCGGTTTGGGTCGACCTGGAACTCCAGGCAAAAATTTTGTCGGATGACCAGCAGGGATATAATGTCATCGCCGAAATTCCCGGCACGGACAAGCAACTCAAAGACCAACTGGTTATGATCGGGGGTCACCTGGATAGCTGGCAGGGTTCTACGGGAGCAACCGACAATGCGGCCGGTTCTGCCGTCATGATGGAGGTCGTTCGGATTTTAAAAGCCGTTGGATTCAAACCCCGCCGTACGATCCGGATCGCCCTATGGGGTGGTGAGGAAACCGGTCTCCATGGATCGAAAAATTATGTGAAAAATCATTTTACCGATACGGCCACCAAGAAATTCAACGCTGCAGGGGATAAACTTTCCGTATACCTGAACCTGGACAACGGAAGTGGAAAAATCCGTGGTATCTACCTACAGGGCAATCAGACAGCATGGCCAATATTCGAAGAATGGTTCAAGCCCTTCCATAACATGGGTGCTTCCACCTTAACACTGGAAAATACCACCGGTACCGATCATCTTTCTTTTGATGCGGTCGGTTTACCCGGGTTTCAGTTCATCCAGGATCCCCTGGAATATGGTTCCAGAACCCACCACAGCAATATGGACAGTTATGATCATCTCAGTCCGGAGGACTTGAAACAGGCGGCTACAATTGTGGCTGCTTTTGTGAGTTTCGCCAGTCAGAGAGATGGGAAGATTCCTAGAAAGTAAAATAGGCTTTCAAGCTCTAAGGAGTGGGGTCACTCTACTTTCTTGTATTCGAAATTGATCTCAACATTTTTCTGCTCCGTGGAAATGATTCTTTCCTCGTATCTTTTTTCGCCGTCCTGTACGACCAGTAGGGAGGTATTGGGTGGTATATCTCCCAGGTTTTCCGCTACCATCACCAACTGATGGGGATGGTCAGAGGGTTCCACATCGATGTAAACGGTTATGGGCTGATCGGACAATCGGGCATTGGAGACAATAAGTTTGTTGTCGTAATACACCGAAACCGTATCGTTGTCAATGGCCCCATCGTCGTAAATGCGAAGTTCTATCCGGGAATGATGAACAGAAATTGTTTTAAGCAACTCATTGGTGCGGTTTTTCAGCACATAGGGAATCATAACCGATTCATTGGGCTGCTTCATTGTAATGGTACTATCCCGGGAATTCTTGGAAGGTTCTGTGGTGAGCTGGGATGATTTTTGTTGCGCGATCGCAGCAGAAGTAGACGGCTTTGGCGCTGGTTTCTTTTTAGGGGTTACTGTCGCAGTAGCGTTGGCTTTTGCCGGTTCCGGTTTTTTTACCAGGGGAGCAGCCGCTGCAGCCGGTGGGGTTTCCACCGGAACATTTGATTTTTTTCTGGCGAGTTCTTTTTCTTTATTCTCTAAGAAAGGTTCTTTGTGAAAATCGGATTCAGCAACCCGGTGAAGAAAAATACTTCCTTTGCCGCATCCGATGGATGAATCGGCCGCATTGGTACTGTAGTAGGTTCCCTGCAGGTATTCATCATTTCCGAGTTTGGTATACTGAAGAAAACAGGTCATAATGCAGACCCCTCCATTGGAACGGTATTCCAAGAGTTTTGCTTCCTTCAAGAGTACTTTTTTCGTCTGGGCATTGAGGCTGCCGGTTGCAGAGGCTTTTCCGTAAAATTCTGCTGTTTTATACGAATAGGTCACCGCTTCAAAATGATTGTGTGTTTGAGCGATCTGCACTTCCATTTTGTAACGGTCGTCATAAATACCGGCCAGCCGCTCCAAACCGTCGCTTGAACGAAAATGTCCACGCCAAATACCCGTGAGATCCTGGGCATGAAGGGTAGGTATGGACGTGATGAGCAGGATAATCAGCCAATAAAAAAATAGGCGATAGTTTTTCATCGATGGCAAATTAATTAAAAAAAAATTTCTCGGATTCTATCCAAACAGAAATCTGGCAAGAGTTTGTTAATTTTGCATCCCTTAAAGGTAAAAGTGGGCCCATGATAAAAATTACATTACCAGACGGTGCGGTGCGGGAATATCGGGAAGGAACCAGTTCCCTGGAAATTGCCAAATCCATTAGTGAAGGACTTGCCCGTAAAATAATAGCCGCTTCTGTGAACGGCGAAGTATGGGACGCAACCCGCCCCATTCAAACCGATGCATCCCTGAAACTGCTGACCTGGAACGACCCGGAAGGAAAATCAACTTTCTGGCATTCTACGGCGCACCTGATGGCAGAAGCAGTGGAATCCATTTTTCCCGGTGTAAAATTCTGGGTGGGACCCGCCGTAGAAAACGGTTTCTATTACGATATGGACCTAGGGGATCGCCAGATAACCGAAGAGGACCTTCGGAAACTCGAGGTAAAAATGGCGGAACTGGCTGCCAAACAAAATCCATATATCCGGACTTCCATATCCAAAGCCGATGCCATCCATTTTTTCCAGGAAAAAGGAGATGAATACAAACTGGATCTGCTCGAACATCTCCAGGATGGAGAAATAACCTTTTATTCCCAGGGATCGTTTACAGATCTCTGTCGCGGACCCCATATACCCGATACGGGTTTTATCAAGGCACTCAAGCTGACCAATATCGCAGGTGCTTATTGGAAGGGTGATGAAAAAAACAAACAGCTGACCCGGATCTATGGAGTGAGTTTTCCTTCAAAAAAAGAACTGGATGAATACCTTCTCATGCTCGAGGAAGCCAAGAAACGAGATCACCGCAAACTGGGAAAGGAAATGGGAATTTATACCACCGACGATGAAGTAGGCCAGGGTCTGATCCTTTGGATGCCCAATGGAACCATCATCATCGAAGAACTGGAAAAACTCGCCAAAGAAACGGAACAAGCCGCCGGTTATCACCGGGTGGTCACCCCTCATATTGCCAAAGAAAGCCTGTACCTGACCAGTGGCCACCTGCCGTATTACCAGGAAAGTATGTATCCTCCCATGGAACTGGACGGAACCAAATACTACCTGAAGTCGATGAATTGTCCGCACCACCATAAAATATTTGCAGCCGAACCCAGAAGCTACAAAGAACTGCCGTTGAGGCTGGCAGAATACGGGACCTGTTACCGGTACGAACAAAGCGGCGAATTGTTTGGTCTCATGCGGGTGCGTTGCCTGCACATGAACGATGCCCACATTTACTGCAGCAAAGAAGATTTCGCCCAGGAATTCCGGTCCGTCAATGAAATGTACCTGAAGTACTTTAAAATATTCGGGATTGATAAATATGTCATGCGGCTGAGTCTGCATGATCCGGCCAATCTCGGGAAAAAGTATATCAATGAACCCCAGTTGTGGCTGGAAACAGAGGCCATGGTCAGGAAAGCATTGCTGGAGAGCAATACACCTTTTGTGGAAGTCACGGGAGAGGGCGCCTTTTATGGACCGAAGATTGATGTACAGATATGGAGCGCGATTGGCCGGGAATTCACCCTGGCCACCAATCAGGTAGATTTCGCTCAGGGCAGAAGATTTAAACTGGAATATACCAACCGGGAAAATCAACCGGAAACCCCCTTAATTATCCACCGGGCCCCCCTGGGGACCCATGAGCGGTTTATTGGGTTTTTACTGGAACATTACGCCGGTAAATTCCCCCTGTGGCTTGCGCCCCAACAGGTTAAGGTGCTGCCGATCAGCGATAAGTACATGGAGTATGCACAAACTGTATTAGAATCCCTTAAAAATGCAGATATTCGTGCAGCCATTGACGACCGAAGCGAGAAAATTGGCAAAAAAATCCGGGATACTGAACTGGCCCGGGTGCCTTTTATGCTCATTATCGGAGAAAAGGAGATGGACGCCAAACAGGTATCCGTTCGCCGACAGGGAAAAGGAGATCTGGGTGCGCAGGAACTGGACTCTTTTATTAAAGAATTAAAAACAGAAATAAAATTAAGATCCTAAAAAAAATAAACCGGATCTTACCTATTGCTCAACTAAAAACTATAAATGGCATTTCCACCGAGGCCTCCCAGAGGTAATTTTAATCCAAGATTCAGAAAAGAACAACAACAGGAACACCGTACCAACAATATGATCCGCGTACCGAATGTACGTTTGGTAGGAGAAAATGTAACCGTCGGCGTTTATCCGATCGCCGATGCCCTCAAAATGGCACAAGAACAGGCGTTGGACCTGGTGGAAATCTCTCCCAATGCCGACCCCCCGGTTTGCAAGATTATCGACTACAACAAATTCCTATACGAAAAGAAGCGCAAGGAAAAGGAAATGAAGGCCAAGAGCAAGGCCTCAGAAGTAAAGGAAATACGTTTTACACCCAATACCGACGATCACGATTTTGATTTTAAGGCCAAACATGCCGAAAAATTCCTGAAAGATGGGGACAAGGTAAAGGCCTATGTTCAGTTTAAAGGCCGCGCCATCCAATTTCGCGAGAGAGGAGAATTGCTCCTGCTCAAATTTGCGGAACGTTTAAATGAAGTGGGTGTCTTAGAAGGCATGCCGAAAATGGAAGGTAAACGAATGCTCGCTATCTGGGCTCCCAAATCCCAGAAAAAGAAATCCTAGTTCTGTTAATGGCTTTCCGGTAATTTTCCCATGGATATAATACTCATTGGTTCCGGGAACGTAGCAACGGTGCTTGGTCGCCGCTCGCGGGATGCCGGACACCGGATCCTGCAGGTATATGGCAGGAACCAGGTCACCGTCCGCTCACTGGCCGCAAACCTGGACGCCGTACCGGTCGAAAAAATTTCCGAGCTGGAAAAATCTGTAGACCTGATCCTCATTGCCCTTCGGGATGAAGCGGTTTCTTCTTTTATTGGAGACCTCGGTTCCAGCCAGGCGATGCTGGTCCATACCGCTGGGGCCCTGTCCATTGATCTACTCAAATCCGCCTCCAATGCCTATGGGGTGTTGTATCCCCTGCAAAGTCTGCGCAAAGAGATTCAGACCATACCACCCATTACGCTGCTCGTGGATGGCAACCAACCACAAACCAGGGGTATTTTAAGGGAATTTGGTGCGAGCATTGCAGAAACCGTGCTCGATGCCAGCGATGAAATCCGCCTAAACTATCACCTGGCTGCGACGCTGGTGAATAATTTTACCAACTATCTATACATTCTTGCCGCCTCTTTTTGTAAGGAAGAAAAAATAATGTTCTCGGCTTTGCAACCCCTCATGGAAGAAACGGTGAATCGTTTGCGAACCATTTCCCCTTCCCAATCACAAACCGGTCCTGCTTGGCGCAATGACCTGATAACCTTGGAAAAACACCGGCAGGTATTAAAAGATTTTCCAGCTATTTCCAAACTGTATGATTTATTCACTGAAGAAATTCAGAGATTCGCGTCATCGGGTCAGGGGGAAGGCAAAACAAGTCTGGGGAAAGTCTGAAGGGTAGGGACCGGTCTTTCTGTAGATCCTGAGCGAAGTGGCGGAAGTCCCAAGAAAATACTTTAAAGCAAAAACTACTGCATGAACCTGCTAGAATCTTTCAAACCCATTACCACCCTCATTTTTGATATTGACGGTGTCCTCACCGATGGTGGATTATTGGTTTTTGAAACCGGAGAACAGGTTCGAACCATGAGCGTAAAGGATGGATATGCGTTGCAGTTGGCTGTAAAGAAAAAATATAAAATCGTAGTTATTTCAGGAGGCAATGGCCTGGGTGCAGAATTGCGACTGCAAAAACTGGGCATCCACCATATTTTTCTCAATGTAAAAGACAAGGTTCAGTTGTTGGATGATTTTTTAATACTTCAAAAGGTAAAATGGGAACAGACTTTGTATATGGGAGACGATATTCCCGATCTGCCATCCATGAAAAAAGCAGGTATGCCCTGTGCGCCGGCCGATGCGGCGCCGGAGATATTACAGACGGCCAGATATATTTCACCCTTTGGAGGAGGTCGGGGCTGCGTTCGGGATGTAATTGAAAAGCTTTTGCGTTTACATGGAAATTGGGACCTGGAATCAGCGATACCCTCGCTTTAAGACCGTTAGTTATGAAGAAGTCAAGCGCAGTGAATGCTTTTTTTCGTTTGATCCGATGGCCCAATCTTTTGTTTATTGCCTTGACGCAATCCCTTTTTTATTTCTGTATTTTAATTCCAAGTTTTTACCAGGGTCTTGTCGTGCATGAAAATATATTAAAGCTACCGTATTTTATCCTACTGAGTCTTTCCTCCGTTTTTATTGCTGCCGCCGGTTATATCATCAACGATTACTTTGACCTGGATATTGACCGGGTAAATAAACCCGATAAGGTCGTGGTAGAAAAAATCATCAAGAGAAGATGGGCCATCATCCTGCACTGGATCTTTTCGGGGATGGGCATTTTTATTGGATTTTTTCTTTCCTGGAAACTAAAGAATGTCTTTATCGGACCTACCAATTTATTCTGTGTTTTTTTGCTGTGGTTTTACAGCACCACTTTTAAAAGGAAGTTGTTGATCGGAAACATCGTCATTTCCTTTCTGACGGCCTGGGTGATTGGCATTCTTTACCTCAGTGAGTTTCGCATCCACCGCTTTGTAAATCCGGAGTTCCATGGGCCCCTGTCGCGGGTGTATAAATTCACGGTGGTGTATGCATCTTTTGCTTTTGTTATATCCCTGGTACGGGAAGTAATCAAAGACATGGAAGATTTGGAAGGGGACGCAAAATATGGTTGCAGGACGATGCCGGTTGTATGGGGACTGAATGCTTCTAAATTTTTTTGTGTTTGCTGGCTGACCGTTTTACTGTCAGCTCTCATTTTTATTCAGTTTTATGTCTTGCAATACGGGTGGTGGATTACCATCGTTTATACCTGTTTTTTGGTGATTTATCCCATTCTGCTTTTGTTGAAAAAATTATCCCGAGCCACCCAACCTGCACAATTTCACCGCTTGAGTCAGTGGATTAAATCCATTATGTTGATGGGCATTCTGTCTATGATTTTTTTAAAATATTACACCTCATGGATCGGATAATTCTGGCTTCCGCTTCACCCCGCAGAAAACAGTTGTTGGAATGGGCGGAAATCCCCTTCGAGGTTTTGCCCAGTGATGCCGACGAACTGGTTCCTGATGGGATGCAGGTATCTGAGATCCCGGTTTTTCTGGCCAGTCAGAAGGCGGCCATCGTCCGCAAAAAAGTTTCCGCCGATCGGATTGTGCTGGCCGCTGATACGGTCGTTGTTCTCGATGAACAAATGCTGGGTAAACCCTTGGATAGAACGGACGCCATCCGCATGCTTTCCCATTTATCGGGAAGGGTTCATCAGGTGATTACGGGAGTTTCGATCACCGGATCCAATAAAGAAATACTTTTTGCGGAGACCACCCGCGTCCGGTTTCATCCCTTGTCTAAGACAGGCATTGAACATTATGTTGACCATTACAAGCCTTTTGATAAAGCCGGTGCCTATGCCATTCAGGAGTGGATTGGCGTTACGGGCATTCATTCCATTCATGGCGATTTCTACAATGTCATGGGCCTTCCCGTCAGCCGGGTGGTGCAGGAATTGAAATCATTTTAAACCGGCTTTGATCACTCGTAGATGACCAAACGCGGTGGGTCTTCTAAGCGCGTGCGTAAATCCCTACTAATAGGTAGAAAAATCTTCTACGGCCGTATGCCAGTTGAAATTGATTTGCACGTCGATATCGGGATGGATGCTGTATTTAACCGGACAGGTTTCGGCTGCCCGCTGAAGAATGATCTTATGTTTCTCCGACAAATGCAGTCCGGCTGGTAAATGAAATGTTAATGATAAGCCCGCGATACGGCGGGGATCGGTCTTCATCGTTTTTTGAATGTCAATGCTGGTTCCCTTGAGCGGTATATCTAGATCCCGTGCCCTCTGGCCCATAATAGTCAGCATACAGGATCCGAGCGCTGTGGCGACCAGATCAGAGGGTGAAAATCTTTCTCCCTTGCCCTGATTGTCTACCGGCGCATCGGTTTCAATGGTCGTCCCGGACGCGTTGTGCAGAGCAACCGTCCTGAGCTCTCCCTCGTAAATAACAGTGGACGTCATATTTTTTTTCATAAATTTACAGCAGTAATTCCAATCATGCCGGCAAAAAACGCGTTGTTTCTCTTAGCCTATACCCTGATATCTCTTCCAGTTCTTGCCCAGCAATCCGGAACGCCCGTCTACTCCAACAACAACAATACGTCCAAACAGCAGCGGTTGAACCAGATGATGAAAATGGAAGAGGAAGGTGACCTGATTTTTAATCATTATGGTTTATTTGGATTTAAGATGGCTACCAATGGCTATGGTATTTTCTATGAAAGAGGAAAATTTCTGACCAACCACAAAAGCCGCTTCCTTGAATTCGAACTCAATGAAATCAAGGATCCAAAAGACCATAAGGTGGCCGTTTCCGGCGATGGATATACCTATAATTATGTGGCCGTCGGCCGGCTGAACAATTTCTATGAATTCAAAGCATCTTACGGACAACAGATCCTGATCGGAGGAAAGGGCAATAAAAATGGCGTGGCTGTTACCTACCTCTACAGCGGCGGCCTTTCACTGGGCATGCTCAAACAATACGTGTTAGACGCTTATTCTGCCCAAAGCGCTCCAGCCACATTTAAAAGCACCTATCCCACCATATTTGACAGTGCGTATGCCGTCTACGATGCCCTGGGTCTGAGCGGAGGCTGGAACCATCTTAGTTTTTCTCCCGGCTTAAATGCCAAACTTGCCATGCGCTTTGACTATGGGCGTTTTAATCAGACCATCGGAGCATTTGAAACCGGCGTTACGGCCGAATATTACCTCAACCAGATGCCCCTGATGGCTTATGTACCTCCTAAACACCTGTTTTTTAATGCTTATATAGCCATCATGTTCGGCAAGCGAAAATGATTATTTTTGTATAATCATGCAGGAACTTCCCGTTATTTCTTCCCCGGATCTTTCAGAAAACAGAACGAAGAAGCCCAGTTGGCTCCGGGTTAAACTTCCTATCGGAGAAAATTTCAAACAAGTCAGAAACCTGGTCGACCAGCACCAGTTGCATACCATCTGCGAAAGTGGAAACTGTCCCAATATGGGTGAATGCTGGGGAGCCGGAACCGCGACCTTTATGATCCTGGGAAATATCTGTACCCGCAGTTGCGGGTTCTGCGCTGTGGCAACGGGAAGACCGCTGCCGGTGGATTGGGATGAACCGCAACGGGTAGCCGAAGCCATTCACCTGATGAAAGTAAAACACGCGGTCATCACTTCGGTTGACCGCGACGAAATCAAAGACGGTGGCAGTATCATCTGGCAAAATACCATCCGGGCTGTTAAGTCCCTGAATCCCGACACTACCCTGGAAACCCTGATTCCCGATTTTAAAGGAGAAGCAGAAAATATAAATCGCATTGTCGCTTCGGCTCCGGAAGTGGTTTCCCATAATATCGAAACCGTAGAAAGACTTACCAAACAGGTCCGTATCCAGGCCCGGTACTGGAGAAGCATGCAGACCCTGCGGATCTTAAAGGAAGGCGGGATGAGAACCAAGAGTGGGATCATGCTCGGCCTGGGTGAAACCAAGGAAGAAGTGATCCAGACCATGAAGGACCTGGCTGGAAATGGGGTGGATGTGGTTACCATCGGCCAGTACCTCCAACCCACCAAAAAACACCTGCCTGTCGTACGTTTTGTTCACCCCGATGAGTTTGCAGAATTTCGGGAAATCGGGTATGGTCTGGGTCTCGACTATGTGGAGAGCGGACCCCTGGTTCGTTCTTCCTACCACAGTGAAAAACATGTTTTTCCCGGTTTTGGCAGGAATTTGTGGTTGCAGGAAAAAGCTACTAAAGAAAATGCTTTGCAGTAACCTGCCGGATTATCCTCGTTTTTAAAAAGAAATAACCCTGAAAATTAATTGATTTCCAGGGTTATATATTCATGAAGTACTTACGCTAAACTCATTCCTCCCTTAAGGATGAGGAGGCGGCGGTGGCGGCGCAGGTGCTCCAGGAGGGACAGGTGGTGAACTATGCGGTCCCGGTGCACAACTCGCAAATAAGGCCAGTGCCAATGCTACGATCAGAAACTTTTTCATACTCAATGATTATAGTTAATAGTTAAAATAACCAGCCAAGCTGGTACCCTACTATTAAAATAATCATGCCATCGGAAGGAAAAGGGCTGAGACTTTTGGCTAAATCACCAATCTATGAGTCTCGGGGGGAACCCATCTCCATGCGGAATATCTCATCATTTCATTCGTAGAACATGGCGTAGCGTAAAACCGGCTAAGGCATCTCCCAGACCAAGGCGCTCGCGCCCAAAATAGCGGCGTCTGATTCCCGCAAATGACTGACGAGGATTTTAACGCGGTTTTGAAATACCTGGATAAGATTGGCTTCCATGTTTTCTCGGGTAGGCTTAAGGATGAGGTCTCCGGCCTTAGTCAGGCCACCAAACAATATGATGGCTTCGGGGCTGGAAAACATTACAAAATTGGCCAATGCCAAACCCAGGATTTTTCCTGTGTAGTCAAAAATTTCCTTGGCTATTTTATCGCCCTGAACCGCGGCATCATAAACTTTACGAGAATCGATTTCATCCAGGGGAATATCCCGGAGAAGACTTTTATCTTTTGTTTTGGCCAATACTTCTTTGGCCGTCAGCATCACCCCGGTTGCCGAAGCATAACTTTCTAGTGAACCATGTTTCCCGGTTCCTTCATGAAACCTGCCGTCGGGTATGATGATGGTATGGCCCAACTCTCCGGCAAATCCATCGTGTCCCAGGATCAGGTGTCCGTTGGCCACAATTCCACTACCCACACCGGTGCCCAGGGTAATCATGATAAAATCTTTCATGCCTTGAGCGGCCCCATACATCATTTCTCCAATGGCAGCTGCGTTGGCGTCGTTGGTAAGATTGGTCGGTAACTGAAATTTATCCTGGATCAGCTGGGCAAGGGGTACGATCCCTTTCCAGGGTAAGTTGGGGGCGTATTCAATCGTACCGGTATAAAAATTTCCGTTGGGTGCCCCCACACCAATCCCACGGATCCTGCCCGCGCCACCGACGGTTGCGATGAGCGCTGACAGTTTATCGTGCAGTTCCTCAATGAATGTCTCTATTTTTTTGTGCTTCTTGGTAGAAAGGTCACCGGTAAATAAAACGTTTCCAATCCGATCCACAATGCCAAACTTGGTTCCTGTTCCACCGATGTCGATACCGATGGCTAGCGGTTCCAAGGAGGCGGGTGTTGAAGTTGCTTTAGACATGTTTGGGAGTATAATTAATGACCACCGATTTGTTCATCAAAGTTGAGCCCTTGCGATTTCAGGACACTCTTCAGTTTCAGAGCGAGCCAAGCGAGGAAAGCAAAACATACGGCAGCAACCAGATAAGAATTATGCATACCTATGGCCGGATTATCGCCCAGTGCTCCTTGGAAGGGTGGGATGACCGCACCCCCTAAGATCATCATGATCAAAAATGCAGAACCCTGGCTGGTATATTTACCCAACCCGGCTACACTCAGTGCGAAAATGCAGGGCCACATAATGGAACAACATAGACCACCGGCAATAAACGCATATACGGACAACAGGCCCGTGGTAAGCACGCCGATCAGCATCGCGGTGGTAGCCAGCGTAGCCAGGGTCAGCAGGGTCTTAACCGGTTTTTCCTGTCCAAAGAAAAAGGCCACAATGGCGATCACGATACAGATGGAATAAGCATACAGGTCGCTGACGTCGTTTCCTTTGAGCCTGTTTGCCAGCAGTACAACGGCAAAGGCAATAAAGGGAACCACTACGGTGGCGATCCGTTTACCCATTTTTGACAAATTGAAAACGCTGATGGCGCCCGTCCAGCGACCGATCATCAGGCTTCCCCAATAGAGTGAAATGTATTTTGAAATCTGGCTTTCGTTGAGACCAGATGCCGTCAGGTAATTTTTTGTTTTAAGGAGTGCTCCGAAATTGTTGTCGATGGTTACTTCCACACCCACATATACAAATATTCCAATCATGCCATAAATCAGCTGTGGATACTTCATTGCACCCCATCCATCGTTGCTTTTTACGGCAATCTGGTTGGAATAAAACAGCGTAACCAGGACCACGATGATCGTGGCAATAAGCAGGGGCGCTTTGCTGATATCAGAGAAGTGGCCAACGATGATTATTGCAATGATGAATCCCGTCATGGTCAACAGCGATCGGGATGCTTTGGCGGCTTTTTCAAACTTTTCGTCATTTTTTCCGGCAGGCAGTTTGGAAAAAGTAAATATCAAGGCCACGAGCGCAAATACGGCGGCTACGATCATGTACAACGATTTAACCGAAGAGACCGATGTGTCGTCCGGGTCGCTGTTCAAGGATCCAAACAAGAATAGACTTACGATAATGGGTCCCACCGTGGTTCCGAATGAGTTCACGCTGCCTCCCAGGTTCAAACGGTGTGAACCGGTGGAAGGATCGCCCAGCACGATGGCAAAAGGTTGTGCACAGGTCTGTTGCAGAGAAAATCCGAGGGCGATAATAAACAAGGCGATTAAAATGAACGTGAAATTTCCAAAAGCGATGGTTTCGCCCTTCAGGGAAGCGACAATCGCATCTACCTTATCGGCGTCGAAACTGGCAGCGAGTTTTACTGGAACGCCGTCGACGATTTTTGTGTCCTTGGCTGGACCGAAGGGCGCCCGGAGGTTCTTAAGGATTTCAGGATCGTTCAGGAATTTTTTTCCGGCCTCGTCATTTCTAACAATCAGGGAATAAGAATTCTTTTCTTCTTTTCTCAATACGATGACTTTATCGGAAGTGACATATTTCTGATCGGTCTTAAATGCTTTGATTTCGGTTACATGCTCATCAATGGGTTTTAAGGTTTCTCCGCTGACGGCGGGTATCATCAGCAAAGCGCCTGCTATCGAAATACCCAATCCGATGATGATCCCTTTCTTATAGCCGATTTTATTTAATATATCGCTGCCGCGGGTCTCAGAAAAAATATACAGGAACAGAGAACCGATAAAATAAGCCCCATAAAATGCAGTTCCGATGAGCTGGGACTCAAATTGGCTCAAATTGAAGTAGTTCTTACAAAAAGGAATAAAAATGCTGTTGGATGCGGCGATGAATCCCCAGAAAAAGAAAACTAGTACGAGTGTGGCAAGGGCTCCGCTGTTAGTAGGCTGTTTGGTTTGGGACATGTGCAATCGTTATATATTAGGCGTTGAAAATACTCAAGTTTTCGCCAAGTGAAAAATTTTTCGCTTTAATGGGAGAATCAAAGAAATCCTTCCTAAATTGATCTTAATTCTACGGGCGCTTTCACCCATAACATCATTTCATGGAGATCCTGCATGTTTCAGCGGAATGTTATCCGGTCGCAAAAGCCGGTGGGCTGGGAGATGTTGTAGGCGCTTTACCCAAATACCAGTCGGCCGCCGGACACTTCGCCAAAGTGGTCATGCCCATGTATAAAACCAAATTCCTTTACAACAATGAATTTGATGTCGTGCACAAAGGCTATACCAACCTGGGTGACTGGTGGTTCATTTATACGATCATAAAAGAAAAGAAAAATATTCTGGGTTTCGATCTGTACATGGTAGATATCAACGGACTGCTGGACCGCGATAAGATTTATGGATATGACGATGATTCCGAACGATTCATTGCTTTTCAAATCGCGGTCGTGGACTGGCTGGCAACCTGGAAGCATCATCCCGATGTTGTACATGTGCACGATCACCAGGCGGCCCTGATTCCGTTCATGATCAAACATTGTTACCGTTATCAGCATTTGCGTGAGATTCCGACTTTGCTGACGATTCACAATGGAGAATATCAGGGATGGCTGAGCTGGGACAAAAGTTATTATATCCCGGCCTGGGATACTTGGAAGTCGGGACTGCTCGAATGGAATAAAAGCATCAACGCCCTGGCCTGTGGTGTTCGCTGTGCATGGAAAGTGAACACCGTTAGTTGGAGTTATATGGAAGAACTGCGTTGGTCGGCCAACGGACTGGAGGCCTTGTTTGAATATGAAAAGGGAAAATGTTACGGTATATTAAACGGTATTGATACAAAGGTCTGGGATCCGGAAACAGACAGTTACCTGCAGGATCATTTTAATATTAAATCCAACCAGGCAGGTAAAGCAAAAAATAAAGAAATACTTTGCAAGAGATTTGGGTTGGATATGGACAAACCCCTCATCTCCTTTATCGGAAGATTGGTGGGTGAAAAAGGTGCGGATCTCTTGCCTCAGGCCATCGGCGACTCGTTTTATTATATCGGACGAAAGGCAAATTTCCTGATACTGGGCAGCGGGGCATCCTATATTCAAGATAGCCTCGAAAGAGTGAGCCGGTTCAGCGAAGGTGATTTTAGCATTTTCATCGGTTATGATGAGGGATTGAGTCATATTATTTATGCCGGAGCCGATTTTATCCTGATGCCCTCAAGGGTGGAACCTTGTGGGCTCAACCAGATGTATGCGATGCGTTATGGCACTGTTCCGGTGGTACGTTCTACGGGAGGCTTGAAGGACACGGTGAAGGATGTCGGTGAAGAGGATGGTTATGGTATCCGGTTTAACAATGCAATCGTTGGTGACATCACCCATGCCATCTGGCGTTCAATTCAACTCTACCAGGATCCCTTGGTGATGGAAGGGCTGAGAAGAAAAATGATGAGACTCGATTTTAGCTGGGAAACCAGTATGCAGCAATATTTGGATCTTTACGCTTCGCTATAACACCAATTTATTAAATCAGACTTTATGTCAAAAAAAGTACTTGCCGTAATTTTAGGAGGGGGTGCCGGCACCCGATTGTATCCTTTGACTGCCAGTCGTTCCAAACCGGCCGTTCCGATCGCAGGAAAATACCGACTGGTGGATATTCCCATTTCAAACTGCCTCAATTCTGGCATCGACCGCATGTTTGTTTTGACTCAGTTTAATTCTGCTTCCCTGAACAGACATATTAAAAACACTTATCACTTTAGTGCATTCAGTTCTGCATTCGTGGATATTCTTGCAGCCGAACAAACGCCCGATAATCCAACCTGGTATCAGGGCACAGCCGATGCCGTTCGACAGTGCCTGCGTCATCTGGGTCCCTTTGAAGCTGAATACATCCTGATCCTATCCGGCGATCAGCTTTATCAGATGAATTTTATGGAGATGCTCAACAATCACATCGCCCAAAAAGCTGAAATAACCATTGCAACGATCCCGGTAGCCGACCGCGAAGCATCGGAGTTTGGAATCCTTAAAAAGGACGATAAAGGTTTTATCACTTCCTTTATTGAAAAGCCAAAAAAAGATTTGTTGAAAGACTGGACCAGTGACACGGGCCCATCCATGCAGGGGCAGGGTAGAAATTATCTCGCATCGATGGGTATCTATATTTTCAACCGGCAACTCTTGCAGGATTTACTGCAGAATGAATATGTGGAAGCCACGGATTTCGGAAAGGAAATTCTTCCTCAGTCCATCGACAAATACAAAGTAGTCAGCTTTCAGTACGATGGATATTGGACGGATATCGGGAATATCTATTCTTTCTTTGAAGCCAACCTTGGCCTTACCAAAGAGATTCCGGATTTTAATTTATTTGATAACAGCAATGCAATCTATACCCGTGCCCGGATGTTGCCACCGGCAAAAATCAGCGGGACTACCCTTGAAAAAACGATTATTGCCGAAGGATGCATCATCAATGCGTCCAGAATTGAAAGCAGTGTGATCGGTATTCGAACCCGGATCGGTATCGGAACGACCATCGTGAGCAGTTACCTGATGGGCATCGATTATTATGAAACCATTGAAGAAATACGCCATGACAAAGAACATGGTCTGCCTTCGGTGGGTATCGGGGACCGCTGTTATATCCGCAACTGCATCGTCGATAAGAACTGTCGAATCGGCGACGATGTCAGAATCAATGGCGGATCACACCTGGAAAATACCGACCACTCTTTATATACGGTGAAAGATGGAATCGTCGTGGTTAAAAAAGGTGCGGTAATCCCCAATGGGTTTGTGATTTAGTCTTCAACGATTGCTATGACCAGTAAAACTGTCGCCACTTCAGAGAAGCTGGTAGAAAAACCCCGGCTCACCATTGGCCAGATTCTAACCATGAGCTTCGGCTTCATGGGTATCCAATTCGGATTTGCCCTTCAAAACGGAAACACCAGCCGCATCCTTCGTTCTTTCGGAGCAGACGTGGATCAATTGCCGGCATTCTGGTTGGTAGCGCCCGTCGTAGGTATGATCGTCCAACCCCTGATCGGACACTACAGCGATAAAACCTGGAACCGGCTGGGAAGAAGGAAACCCTATTTTCTTACCGGCGCCATCTTATCTTCTCTGGCCCTGATCTTTCTGCCCAATTCCGGCGCCCTGGCAGGTGTGATTCCCGCATTGTGGATTGGTGCTGGAATGGTTATGGTGATGGACACTTCTTTCAACATTGCCATGGAACCCTTCCGGGCCCTGGTTGCAGACAACCTTCCAGATAGACAAAGAACTCTGGGATTCAGTATCCAGACATTTCTGATCGGACTGGGAGCGGTGGGGGGTTCCTATCTTCCTGAATTCCTGGGAAATCATGGATTCAGTCTCCAAACCAGTAAAAACGGGGTTGCGGACAATATTAAATATTCCTATTATATCGGTGCCGCAGTATTTATGATTGCCATTCTGGTTACCGTTATTTTTTCAAAGGAATATAAACCCGCCGACTACGAACGCTATCATGGCAAGCCGGACAATGCTCATAAAAAATCTGGTGTAAGGGAGATCATCCATGATTTTCGACATATGCCCAAGACCATGCGACAGCTGGGACTTGTCCAATTCTTTTCCTGGTTTGCTCTTTTTTCGATGTGGGTATTTATGACCGATGCGGTCGCGACCCATGTTTACGGACTCACCGGTAATTATTCTAAATCCATTGCCTACAACGAAGCGGGTAACAAAGTGAGTTCTTCTTTTGGCGTTTACAATGGGGTGGCCATGTTTTATGCCCTGTTTTTGCCGGCGATTGCCCGAAGAATCGGAAGAAAAGCAACCCATGCTTTTTCACTCATGGCCGGTGGAGCGGGTTTGATCTCGGTATTTTTTATCCGCGATCCGGCTATGCTGAGTTATTCTATGGTCGGCGTGGGACTCGCCTGGGCGAGCATCCTGGCCATGCCCTATGTGATTTTATCTGGTTCCATACCTCCCGGAAAACTGGGCATCTATATGGGAATATTTAATTTCTTTATTACTCTTCCTCAGATCGTCAACGGATTGTTTGGCGGATGGATTATGCACAATCTATATGGGGGTCAGCCCATCTATTCAATCGTACTGGCGGGTTTCTTTTTGTTTTGCGCAGCCATCAGCGTATTGTTTGTATACGATGCCGGTGATATTCGTATTAGCCGCAAACAGCAAAGACTGGCAGCCTCATGAAAAAAATAATTTTTCTTCCACTGGTTGTATTTTTCAGCTGGTGTTCGGGACAAAAAATCACCGCAGTTTATCCTTCCAACTGGTGGGTAGGCATGAACAATCCTCATCTTCAGGTTATGATACGCGGGGAGCAGCTGGATCATGCAGATTTCAAGGTAAAATATCCCGGAGTGGTACTCGATTCTGTGCAACGGGTTAAAAACAATCACTATGTTTTTTTAAACCTTACGATTGAAAAAAATGCTAACCCTGGAAACCTGATCATCCGTTATGTACTTAGTTTGGTTGATAATAAATTTCATGAACTCACCATTCCTTTGTACGACCGTCCAACGGGAAACGGAACCACCTGGGCTCGGGGGGTTTATTCTTCGGATTTTATCTATCTGTTAATGCCTGACCGTTTCAGTAACGGAGATCCTAACAATGACCATTATGCGAATATGCGGGACACGGTCGTTGACAGGAACAATCCACTCGCCCGTCACGGAGGGGATATGCAGGGTGTGATAAATCACCTGGATTACTTTCAACAGCTGGGCGTTACGACGCTTTGGCTGACGCCGGTTCTTGAAAACGACATGCCGCTGGAAAAAGAATCGCCGGGCATGATGAGCGGCTATCATGGTTACTGGTTTACCGACCCCTATGAAATTGACAAACGAATGGGTGGTAAGGACGCCTATTTAAAACTGGTGGCGGCAGCCCATGCACGGGGCATGAAAATTATTCAGGACGCCGTATACAATCACGTAGGCGTGGAGCACTGGTTTGTCAGCGATCCACCCACTGATGACTGGATCAACCACTGGCCAACTTATCAAAATACCAACCACCGGGAACAAACCCTTTTTGATATTCATGCCGCCCGCTCAGACAAGGAAATCATGGAAGCGGGATGGTTTGAGCCCCATCTGCCCGACCTAAATTTGAGAAACCACTTTCTCGCTACTTTTCTGATCCAACAGGCCATCTGGATGACGCAGACTTTTCAATTGGATGGTTGGCGGGTGGACACTTATAAATACTGTGACCCCATTTTCTTAAACCGGCTAAACGCTACACTGGAAAAAGAATTTCCTTCCATCACTTCCTTGGGAGAAGCGACCGTAAACAGTGTATCGGCGGGCGCCTATTTTTGCCGAAACAACCTGGATGTTTCCTGGAAAAGCAATCTGACGGGAATCTTGGACTTCCCGGTTTGTGATGCAATGCTGGAAGCCGTCAGCCATCACAAAGGATGGACAGGGGGTGTAAACCGACTCTATACCACACTGGCCGACGATATGCTCTACAAAGACCCTATGAACAACTGCATTTTCCTGGATAACCACGACCGCGACCGGTTTTATTCTTTGGTGGACGAAGACACCGCGCGTTTCAAAATGGGGATCGGGCTTTTGCTGACAGAAAGAGGGATTCCTCATCTCTACTATGGAACAGAGATCCTCATGAAGAATTTTAAAAACCCGTCCGACGCGATGGTGCGAGAGGATTTTCCCGGTGGATTTGCAGGAGATCCAAAAAACAAATTTCTTTCTTCAGGCAGAACACCCGCAGAAAACTTTGCTTTTAACTACGTAGCCCGGTTGGCCAATTTCAGAAAAAATTCCAGTGCCCTGAAAAATGGGAAACTGATGCACTATATTCCGGTAAACGGGACCTATGTTTATTTTCGATACGATGATCATCAAACCATTCTCTGTGTGCTGAACGCCGACAGTTTGTCTACCACCATCACCTTCCATGATTATGCAGAAAGGACCCAGGGATTTGAAACGGCGACAGATGTCATGACGGGAACCGTTTACCCTGTCACCGGCAAAATGGAAATGCCGGGTGAGGCGATCCGGATACTAGAACTAAAAAAACGGCCGACTGACAATAAGGTTGTACATTAGTGAAGGTGAACAAAGTGACTACTGAATACGAACATACCCATTTTGTAGATTCCACTAAGTCGGTTTGGAATTACTCCCTTTTTTCTGATACGGATATCAGCAATTTTCAAAACGGGACTCATTATCGCTTATATGATATCTTCGGATCCCATCGCCGAGAAGTGCTGGGAACTACGGGATATTATTTTGCCGTATGGGCCCCCAATGCAACGGCCGTGTCGGTGATTGGAAATTTCAATGACTGGAAACCCGACGCTCATCCTTTGTTTGTGCGACTCGAAAAATCTGGCATCTGGGAGGGATTTATCCCCCACGTGCAGAGAGGTGAAATTTACAAGTATCATATCCGGGGATTCAACGGTTCAGAGACTGTCAAGGGCGATCCGTTTGCACATTTTTGGGAACAAAGACCCAAAACTGCCTCCATCACCTGGGACCTGGATTATACCTGGAAGGACGCGTCCTGGATGAATACGAGAAAAAAACACAATGCACTCGATCAGCCTTGGAGTGTTTATGAAGTGCATCTGGCCAGCTGGATGCGTCCCAGTGCCGATGATGAGGAATCCTATAATACCTATGACCAGATTCGAGAACGGATGGTTCCCTATATCAAAGAAATGGGATTCACCCATGTGGAATTGATGCCGGTGATGGAATATCCCTACGATGGGTCCTGGGGCTATCAGGGAGTGGGTTATTTTGCACCGACTTCCCGTTTCGGTGATCCGCAATCTTTTATGGAGCTGGTCAATGCTTTTCATCAAGCGGGAATAGGCGTATTACTCGATTGGGTACCTTCTCACTTTCCCTACGATGCGCACGGTCTTTATATGTTTGACGGCGCCAACACCTATGAGTATGCTGATATGCGCAAAGGCTATCACCCCGACTGGAACAGTTATATTTTCAATTATAAAAGAGGCGAGGTCAAATCCTTTCTGATTAGCAGCGGACGTTTTTGGTGCGACCTTTTTCACGCCGATGGCATTCGGGTGGATGCCGTAAGTTCCATGCTGAAATTAAATTATTCCAGAACCACCGGCCAGTGGGAGCCCAATGAATTCGGGGGAGATGGCAACCTGGAAGCCATTGCATTTATTAAAGACTTAAATGAAACCCTTTACCGGGATTTCCCTGATACGCAGACCATCGCCGAAGAGGCAACCGATTGGCCGGGTATCAGCAGACCCACCTTTGCCGGTGGTCTCGGATTCGGTATGAAATGGATGATGGGTTGGATGCATGATACCTTGGATTATTTTAAAGCGGACCCCCTGATGCGTAAAGGCTTACAGGATAAGTTCACCTTTAGTATGATGTACTACTATGACGAAAATTTTATGCTTCCCCTCAGCCACGACGAAGTGGTTCATGGGAAATCTCCCATGCTCTATAAAATGCCGGGAGACGACTGGCAAAAATTTGCCAATCTGCGTTTGATGTATACTTATATGTTTTCTCATCCCGGTGGCAAACTCCTTTTTATGGGGAACGAATTCGGCGCGACCGATGAGTGGAATCACAAGCGCGAACTACAATGGTATCTGCTCAAATATGAACTGCATTGGAAAATGAAGGACTGTGTTCGGGACCTCAACCTGCTGTTGAGGAATGAGCCCGCACTTTATGAAAATCAATTTAACGAGCAGGGTTTTGAATGGATAGACCTGGATCATCGCCAGGAATCCGTGATTGTCTTCAGAAGAAAAGGCAAGGACGCGGTCAACGATATTCTGGTTGTGCTGAACATGACACCGGTTGTACGCAACAATTGGAAAGTCTATGCAAACGGAAAATCTGCCTGGAGCGAAATATTTAACAGCGACGAAAGAAAATACGGAGGCTCCGGCGACATTTTTAATCCTGAACCCATTGTTACCTTGGTTGATAAAGAGCAGGGCCGCTACGAAATCAATGTCCACCTTCCTCCGCTGGGGGCCATAATCCTGAAATAAACCAAAAATTGGAGATCGTTTTACCGTTAAATCACGAAAGATTTAATGGATGGTAAAAATGAATCTTATTATTACATTTGGATAGCATCTCCATTAACCAAAAGGACCTTATCACTATGCTTGGATATTTACACAAAAAATCAAAAAAAAACGATCCGACCATTGTTTTAAAAAAATCTTCCAAGAGCCTGTCTTCCTTGGTTTTGGAGCTGATCAGTCCATATAAGAAATGGCTGCTCGTCATTTTTCTGGCTATGCTGTTGGAAACAGCCATGAGTCTACTCGGACCCTGGCCCCTTAAAATTGTCATTGACAATGTAGTAGGTCATCATGCTTTGCCTCACTGGCTGGCTTGGATTAAGGACATGCCCTGGGGAGACAGCAAAATGGCCATTGCAGCCGGAGCGGCCTTTGGGTTGGTCCTGATCGCCCTGATTGGAGGCATCGCCGGGTATATCGATAATTACTACACAGAAAGTGTAGCGCAATACGTCGCCAATGACCTTCGTCAAAAAGTCTATCATCACCTGCAGCGGCTTTCGCTTTCTTATTATGATTCCCATCAAATTGGAAATATATTAAGCACCATTACCTCGGATGTTTCTACCATTCAGGGATTTGCTTCTTCGGCGCTTTTGAGTATTCTCATTGACGCCCTGACGATTGTCGGCATGCTCGGTCTCATGTTTTATATGAACTGGGATTTTGCACTCGTTGCCGTAGCCGTTACGCCCATCCTGCTTATGTTCGTTGCCCGATTTAAGAAGGCAGTAAAAAAAGCCACACATGATGTGAGAACCCAGCAATCCACCATGGTTTCCGTGCTCCAGCAGGGGTTGGAATCCGTTCGGGCTGTCAAAGCCTTCGACCGGCAGGATCTGGAAGAAACACACCTCAAAGATGTGAGCATGAGTACGGTTCAGGCTTCCTTAAAAGCCAGAAAAGTCAAATCACTGCTTTCCCCGGTCGTGGCACTCATCGTTTCGGCCTGCACCGCTTTTGTGCTTTGGCGCGGAGCCCACTTGGTATTGACAGAAGCCATGACCCTTGGCGGACTGACGGTGTTTCTTTCTTACCTCGGAAAATTTTTTAAACCTGTCCAGGATCTGGCTAAAATGACCACGTCGATTGCACAAGCCTCCGTAGCCCTGGAACGCATCCAGGCGATTTTGGATACCGACACGGTCATCCCGCAAAAACCGGATGCCCGAGAGCCAAAAAATGTGAAGGGCCAGATCGATTTTGAACATGTTGCCTTTTCTTATGAACCTGAATCACCCATCTTAAGCGATGTTCATTTTTCTATTAAGGCCGGACAAAGAATCGGTATTTGTGGTCCGACTGGCGGAGGTAAATCAACGGTCGTGAGTCTGATACCCCGTTTTTATGATCCTTCCAAAGGGAGGGTGCTGATTGACGGAGTGGATATTACCGATTACCAGTTGCATGGAAATTCTGGGCTCCGGGATCAGATCGCTTTCGTCTTGCAGGACACCGTGCTTTTTTTCGGTACGGTCCGCGACAACATTGCCTACGGTAAACAAGGTGCTACTCAGGCTGAAATCGAAGCGGCGGCCAAGATGGCCAATGCCGATGAATTCATTGCAAAAATGGCGCATGGCTACGATACGATGGTAGGAGAAAGAGGACTAACCCTTTCCGGGGGACAACGGCAAAGAATTGGAATCGCCCGGGCCATCATTCGAAACTCACCCATCTTGATCCTGGATGAACCGACAGCGGCCCTGGATACAGAATCGGAAAAATTGGTAATGGAAGCGCTGGAACGCCTCATGAAGGGCCGCACCGTTATCATCATTGCACACCGGTTGAGTACGATCCGGGATGCCGATAAAATTGTCGTTCTCAAAGGTGGTTATGTAGCTGAAGAAGGAACCCACGACGAACTGGTGGCCAAGAAAGACGGAATTTACGCTGAACTCTATCATATTCAGTCTGGTTCTGAGCCCCTTGTCACCGCACCATCAAACTAATTGTCCATTTAATTGTAAATTATCTTATGTCAAAAAATTTGTCTACCAGAACCATCATTATCCTGCCTGATGACACAAAAAAGCCGATTGTGGAAGCCATTGAGGCGGCAAAAAAAAACATCAAGATTAAGATGTTCGTTTTCTCCGACCCGGATTTGATCCAGGCGGTAGTTACTGCTAAGAAAAGAGGAGTGGATATCCAGGTCATGCTCAATCCGGCCCGTCGAACAGGCGAAGAAGAAAACGGTGAGACCCGCAAGCTACTGGAAGAAGCGGGGATCGAAGTCAAAGACAGCAACCCGAAATTCGGAATCACCCATGAAAAATCCATGGTAATCGATGACGAGATTGCTTTTATCAAATCCCTGAACTGGGCTACAAAAAATTTGACGGTAACACGTGATTACGCCATTACCACCAACCATAAACATGAAGTTGAAGAAGTCGTGGCCGGTTTTGTTGCTGACTGGAACCGGACTGATTTTGATCCGGGAGAACATGCCCATATGATCTGGTGTACGGGTAATGGACGCGACCGGATTGCCCGGTTTATAGATGAAGCCAAACATTCCATTTACGTCCAGAATGAACGCTACCAGGATTCAGTGATTATTGAAAGACTGGTGCGTGCGGCCGTTCGGGGTGTAAAAGTGCATGTAATGGCCAAACCTCCCCATTCACTCAAAAAAGACAAATTGGTCGAAGGGGTAGGGGGTCTGCGTATCATGGATGATGTGGGCATAAAAATTCATACCATCCGTCATTTGAAGTTGCACGGAAAAATGCTCATCGCCGACGGATGCCGTGCCATCGTGGGATCGATCAATCTGGCGCCAGGAAGTTTTGACGACCGGCGTGAACTTGCCATTGAAGTGCATGACGAGGATCTGGTCTTAAGACTGGTTCAGGTATTTCATGAAGACTGGAAAAATTCTCATCCACTGGATCTCACCGATGAAGGGTTGTTTGCCGACCTGACCAATAAAGGGGATGGGGGAGATGAAAATCTCGCCCTCAATATAAAGCACAAAGACAAATCGGACGACGACGATTAGTGAGCAATGGAAGAAAGCTGCTGAAAACCGGAATGTTTTCAGGCCGGCATCCCTTACATTCTTTCCGGCACTTTTATTCCCAGCAGGCCCATAGAAGATTTAAGAATATGGGCTGTCATAACGCAGATCCGTAAGCGCAGTTGCTTTTTAATTTCTGTTTCTGCCCGGCTCACCGAATGTTCAGCATAAAATGAGTTAAAAATCTGGGCAATGCTGAATGCATAATTGGCAATCAAAGACGGGTTCATCTCAGTGCAGGATTGTTGAACGATCGCGCCGTACTTTTCCATGGCGATCACCAGTTCTTTTTCCAATGGCAGCAGCCCCGTGATCATTTCTTCGGCGTAGGAACCAGGGGGTTCTCTACGCAGGATTGATTTAATGCGGGCATGCGTATATTGAATGAAGGGACCGGTAAACCCGTGAAATTCGATGGATTCTTCGGGATTAAATACCATTCTTTTTTTCGGATCTACGCGGAGCAGAAAAAATTTCAATGCGCCCAGACCAATGGTATCGTACAATTCTTTGCGTTCTTCTGCAGTAAAGTCATCCACCTTTCCCAGCTCCTCGGTGTGCTTGGCCGCTATCCCCGTCATTTCATCGATGATGTCGTCGGCGTCTACCACCGTACCTTCCCGGGTTTTCATTCTACCCGTTGGAAGCTCTACCAGCCCGTAGGACAAATGATAGATGCCTGAGGCAGTAGGCAACTGCAGTTTTTCGCAGATGAGCTTGAGTACTTTGAAGTGATAATTTTGTTCGTCGGCTACTACATAGATGCTGCGTTGGGGATGATATTCATCGTATTTCTCCACAGCAAGTCCAATATCCTGGGTCATATAAACGGCGGTGCCATCGCTTCGCTGAACAATCTTTTCATCCAGGCCATCGTCTTTCAGGTCGATCCAAACGCTGCCGTCCCCTTTTTGGAAGAAGACCTTATTTTTCAAACCCATTTCCACCAGATCTTTTCCGAGCAGGTAGGTCTGGCTTTCATAATAGATCTTATCAAAATCACTGCCGATTCTTTTATAGGTAACGTCAAAGCCAGCATAAACCCATCCGTTCATCATTTTCCAAAGCTCCAGGACCTGCGGATCGCCGGCCTCCCAATCCACCAGCATCTGTTGCGCGGCTTTCATAAGCGGGGCTTCCTTTTCTGCCTTTTCTTTGGGTACGCCCAAGGCCAGTGCTTCTTCCACCTGTTTTTTGAGCTCCGTCCCGAATAGAACATAAAAGTCCCCTACAAAATGGTCTCCTTTGATGCCGGTACTTTCCGGGGTTGCTCCCCCTGCAAAAAGTTGCCAGGCGACCATGCTCTTACAAATATGGATCCCCCGGTCATTGGCGATACAGGTTTTTACAATATCATATCCGCAGGCTTTGTAAAGCGCGGCCACCGTCCAACCCAGAAAGTTGTTTCTGAGATGACCCAGGTGAAGTGGTTTATTGGTGTTGGGAGAGGAGTATTCGACCATCACCCGCTGGTGGCGGTCAGCCTGCATACCCCAGTCTGCCTGGTCGTAGTGGGTTTCGAGAAAATCCAGTAAAACCCGGTCAGCCATCACCAGATTTAAAAAACCCTTGATCACATTAAAGGAAGCAAACCAGGACGGTTTGGAAGCCATCAGGGCCTCTCCCAGGGCTTTGCCCAGCTGATCGGGCGATATCTTGAGGGTTTTGCTGAAAGAAAATAACACGACGGTATAATCACCCTCAAATTCCGGTTTGGTTTCGTTTACCAAAACCTCATGGATTTCGATTGGGTGATTGTATTTTTCGGCCAATAAGGTCTGAACGGCCAGTTTGATGCCGGGTACAAGCTCCATTCTAGTAGAATTGAGCGCAAAAGTAGTATTTGTTGGGTAGACTATCTGGCCCGTTTTTATTAACTTCGCGCCCGGAATCAGAGGATTTATGCCAAAAAAGGAGATCATTTCAATTATTGATTTTTTCTATCCGCCCTTCCGAAAATTTGTTTCCCTACAAACCTTTCGATATGCTGTTTGTGGTGGCGCCAATACGGTCCTGGATATTTTCGTGTTTTTTCTCGCCTATAATTATATCCTGCACAAGGAAATCCTGAATCTCGGATTCATTTCTTTCAAGCCCCATATTGCAGCTTTTATTATTTCCTTTCTTATCAGTTTTCCAACGGGTTTCATGCTCATGCGCCACGTGGTATTTCCGGGATCCATTCTTCATGGCCGGGTACAGCTTTTTCGATACTTTCTCCTGGTTTTGATTTGCATTATTTTAAACTACATTTTCATCCGACTTTTTGTAGAGCGTTTCCATTTGTATCCGACTGTTTCTAAAATTATCACTACGGCCATTGTCGTTTCCTTCAGCTATGTGACGCAGAAAAATTTCACCTTTAAGGCAGACCCTGTAAAGCCAAAAGCCTAAGCCTTGTCCTGGGCTAAGCCCGTTTAACCTGCCCCCTTTACCCGAAATTTGTAAGACGATTGTTTGTATATTTAATTATCACAAGGCAGTGTTGAATCCGCTGCCTAAAAAAATTAATACGATGCCAATGAGTACTACACGCAGAAATTTCCTGAAAACCGGCGGTTTTACCGTCGCAGCCCTGGCTCTGGGGACCCATAAGCTGATGGCCGCAGCCAGTCCCGGCATTTACCTGGGAATACAGTTGTACACTGTTAGGGATGACATGGACAAAGATCCTTCCGGCACCTTAAAAAAGTTAGGAGAAATGGGCTATAAGTATGTAGAACACGCCAACTATCACGACCGGAAATTTTATAAATATCCTCCCAAGGAATTTAAACAGTTGTTGGCGGACAACGGAATGGAAATGCCCAGCGGCCATGTGGTTATGCTCCCAGCAGACTATGACTTTGCAAAAAACCAGTTTAAGGACAGCTGGAATTATACAGTAGAAGATGCGGCAACCGTGGGCCAGAAATTCCTGGTTTCCCCCTGGCTGGACGACAGCAAGCGCAAGAACATGAAAGATTTTAAAGAGTATATGGATATTTTCAATAAATCGGGAGAGTTGTGTAAAAAGTCCGGAATGAAATTCGGCTATCACAACCATGATTTTGAATTTACCACTAAGATCGATGGGGGGTTATTGTATGACCTGATTCTCAACAATACTGACCCAGCCCTGGTAGCCCAGGAACTGGATATGGGCAATCTATACAACGGTGGATTCAAGGCCATAGATGTGGCAAAAAAATATCCAGGCCGTTTTGAACTCATGCATGTCAAGGATGAAATCCTCGCTAAAAAACTGACCGGTGGGGAAAAGTATGAAAGTACAATTCTTGGCCAAGGGGTGGTGGGTACGCAGGAAGTCTGCACTCTCGGAAGGACAACCGGTGGAACCAAATATTTTATCGTAGAACAGGAATCTTATCAGGGTCTGACGCCACTGGACTGTTCAAAGAAGGACTATACAATCATGAAGGCCTGGGGATATTGATGACTGAGGACGAATTTTAAGCCCAAGTTCAGGACAAAATTAACCCCCCTCTTAGCGAAAAGAGGGGGGTTGTTGTTTATCGGTTGATTCCTGAAAAGATATCTTTTCCGACTCATGCTTTTGGGCACAAGGGAACGCCTAGTAACGGTAATGGTCTGCTTTGAAGGGACCTTTTACAGGAATTCCCAGGTACTGACTCTGCGTTTCAGTCAGTTCATCCAAGGTCACTCCAATTTTCGCAAGGTGGAGGCGGGCCACTTTTTCATCCAGGTGTTTGGGCAAAACAAATACAATGTTTTCGTATTTGTCATGATGCTGCCAAAGTTCGATCTGTGCCAGTACCTGATTGGTAAAAGAATTGCTCATCACAAAACTTGGATGACCGGTAGCACAACCGAGGTTCACGAGTCTGCCTTCAGCCAGAATGATCACGTCCTTGCCATCGATATTATAAATATCCACCTGTGGCTTTATCGTGTCTTTGGTATGACCGTATTGATTGTTGATCCAGGCCATGTCGATTTCGATATCGAAGTGTCCGATATTACAAACAATGGCTTTGTCTTTTAAAGAGCGAAAATGTTTTTCGGTGATCAGATCCCTGCATCCCGAAGCGGTAACGACAATATCGGCTTCTTTTACAGCATCTACCATCCGTTTTACTTCAAAGCCGTCCATAGCTGCCTGCAAAGCGCAAATCGGATCTATTTCGGTAACGATCACCCGGCATCCAGCCCCTTGCAGAGACTGTGCGGATCCTTTACCCACATCACCATATCCTCCTACCACCGCTACTTTCCCGGCCATCATCACGTCCGTCGCCCGGCGGATCGCATCAACCAGACTTTCTTTACAGCCGTACTTATTGTCAAATTTTGATTTGGTTACCGAGTCGTTGACATTGATCGCTGGCATAGGAAGGGTACCCTTGGCCACCCTTTCATATAAGCGATGTACGCCCGTAGTGGTTTCTTCTGAAATTCCCTTTACATGCTGGACCAATTCGGTGTATTTGTCCAGTACGATATTGGTCAAATCGCCTCCATCATCCAAAATCATATTCAAGGGACGATCCGTGCTGCCGAAAAATAAAGTCTGTTCAATACACCAGTCGGCTTCTTCAAGACTCTGACCTTTCCAGGCGAAGACACCGATGCCAGCAGCTGCGATGGCAGCGGCGGCATGATCCTGTGTAGAGAAAATATTACAGGAACTCCAGCGAACTTCTGCTCCCAGTTCAATGAGGGTTTCGATCAAAACCGCTGTCTGAATGGTCATATGCAGGCAGCCGGCGATGCGGGCACCTTTGAGGGGTTTTTGTTTGCCGTATTCAGCGCGCAGCGACATCAATCCAGGCATTTCGGCTTCTGCCAAACGGATTTCTTTGCGGCCCCAGGCTGCCAGGCTCATGTCCTTCACTTTGTAAGGAAGGGTCAGATCAATATTTTTCGTTTTTGTAGACATATGATGGTTTTATGCTGTAAAGGTAAATTTGTAGAACAAGAATACCATAAATATTGCCAATTTTAGGACAAATCAATAGTAATTAGTAACTTTTCGGAACAAACCTGCTAATACCGATGCAAAAAGACCCCACAATAGAACAAGAAGCCAGTCCCAAACCCGTCTTGGATGAAAAAGACAAAGCCATTCTTCGTTACCTGCAAACCAACGCCAAAGCCACCGTCCGGGAAATTGCCACCCAGGTTCATTTGAGTACCACACCGGTGCATGAACGAATCAAGCGAATGGAAGACGAAGGGGTCATTCTGCAGTATGCCACTTTGATGAATCATTCCCTAATCAACAAAGGCCTGATGGCCATCTGTTATATTTCTCTAAAGGAACACAGCAAAAAATCTGGCGGAAAATTTATCAAGACCATTTCGGAAATGACGGAAGTCATTGAATTCTATATTATCTCCGGAGCGTTTGATTTTATGCTCAAAGTGGTGGCGAGCAATATGGATGACTACTATAATTTTCATGTGAATAAACTGGGACAGGTAGAAAATATCGCCCAGGTACAAAGCACTTTTATCATGGGCGTCATCAAAGCCGGTCAGCCGGCCATCACATAAGTTTTACCAGGTCAGCCACCACTTTGTCTATGGGCAAGCTGACCGATTCAGCAGAAAAGTCCAGCCAGGGTATAAAACGAAAGGTTTCTGTTTCGCCCGTTTTCCGGTATACTTCCATTTGGGCTTCGTCAAAATCAAATGATTTTGTGCGCAGGGGTGCGCGGATTTCTTCGAGCGCTTCAACCCGGTAGTAGATAGAAATAATCTGATGTTCGGGATTAAAAGCACTCATCTGAAAAAAATCGGTGGTATACAGGTGGTCTGTAACTTTCACAGAGAGATTCATTTCCTCCAGGAATTCTCTTTTTAGACAGTCCCGTGTGCCTTCCCCGAATTCCAGTCCCCCGCCCGGGAATTTGGTGTACTGGTTCCCGCGGATGTATTCATCCGATACCAGTATTTCCCTATTTTTTCCCATTAAGATTCCGTATACCCGTATATTAAACATGGTTTGAAATTAGCAAATATTCACTCTCAAATTTCAGGGTGTTATTTCCTGCTATATTGAAAATGAGAAAATTGTTATCTTGAACTGAATAAATACCCATCAAATCCACCAGCTATGGCAGAAGATGAAATTGTAAAACACACCAAGAAAATTTACAAAACCTGGTTTAGTAAAGAGTTTTCTATTTGGCATAAAATTTCGGAATTCTTCATCGAGATCATCATCATCGTTTTTGCAGTAAGTGTTTCCATCTGGTTTCACAACCGCAGTGAATATGCTCATCAGCAGCAGGAGGTAAAGTCTTTCATGATGGGATTAAAAGAAGATCTGTCGCATGACATTGTAGAAATGCAAGAAGACAAAAATTCCTATCACCTCCAAAAAGCGATTTTCACCTACATCAATCAGCTCAAAATCAAAGAGCCCGTGAGCAAGGATACGCTGAGAAAATACAACAACTGGCTATTCAATACCACGGAGCTGGATCCCAACGACGGAAGATTTCAAGGCTTTAAATCTTCGGGTAAAATTGGAACCATTGAAAACAAAGAATTGCAAAATGACATCATGGATTTGTATGAAGAAGACATACCAGCCCTGCTTGGAAGTTCAAAAATGTTCGTTTTGATCAAGGTGAAGTTTTTCGAAATGTTTTATAGCAATCTGAAGCGCCTGACCGATTCCACAACCAACATTCAGGCTTTTTTAAAAACAGATCAGGTATATGCAATCAGCGGTTCACTTGCGTCAACGGAAGGGGTGCTTGCTCGATACATGGAATGTGAGAATAAAATGAGAAAAATTATTCAGGAAATTGACAAAGAATATCCCTGAGAAGATGCACTGGGATAGGATATTTCATCACTAAAAAAACGAAAAAATGAAAATCGTCCGGACAATTTTTTTATGGCTCTTTTTTTATGTCTTTTCAACCCGGGACCTACAGGCGCAAAACAATTCAGCGAGTTCTCAAACGCTAAAACAGGTTGAAATAGTAACCTTTACACCCGGTGCCTCTACATCGAGCCAGGACTTTGTAGACAAATCGTTTCATAGCATTGCAAAAAAATTGCCCATCGTGAAAGAATTTGAATACGGGACTGACTCGAGCGATAAAAACCATGTGAAGCACGTTTATGTAACCACCTTCAACAGCAAAGGGGATCTGGTTACTTACAATGCCACTACCGAACATCAGGCCATTACCAAGCCGGGAACAAACAATATTCAACAGGTAACCACGGTAGTCTACCCGGTAAATAAATAAAAAAAGCCGCCCTTAAAATTAAAGGCGGCCTCGTTTTCTTGCCTGGAATTTCACCGCTGAAAGGGAGGTCCCGAGCAGATTCGAACTGCTGTAGAAGCTTTTGCAGAGCTCTGCCTAACCGCTCGGCCACGGAACCTTTTGACGTTGGCAAAAGTAGTATATTCGGACTAATTTCCCTAACTGGAACACAGAAATGCAGCGAATAGAAGAAAGCGAACTCATCATCAATTCCAGGGGGGCAATCTATCATCTTGATCTTCGTCCAGAAGAATTGGCAGATAAAATATTCTTGGTGGGCGACCCGGGCCGGGTGGCGGTGGTGAGCAAATATTTTGACCGGATAGAAATCAAACAGCAGCACCGTGAATTTATTTCTCATACCGGATTTATAGGAACGCAACGTTATAGCGTTATATCAACGGGTATCGGAACGGATAATATTGACATCGTCTTAAACGAACTCGATGCCCTGGTCAATATAGATTTTCAATCCCGGACCATCAAACCCGAACTTTCCTCCCTGCAAATTATCCGCCTGGGGACCTGCGGATCCCTGCAAAAAGACATTCCTGTGGATTCTTTTGTGGTATCCACCCATGGGTTGGGGATAGATAACCTGTTAAATTTTTACCGGATGGAGCCCAGGGGTGCCGAGCAGGAAATTCTTCAAGCCTTTATTACCCATACTCAGCTTCATCAACAATTTGCTCATCCGGCCATTGCCTCGGCTTCCGGTTTCTTATTAAAACATTTTACGGGGGGATACCACCCCGGGATCACGATCACCTGTCCGGGATTTTATGCACCCCAGGGCAGGATCCTCCGGCTGGGGCTTCGCCTTCCAGATTTAATTGAAAAACTTACCAGTTTTAACTTCGGCCCTTATCGGATCAGCAATTTTGAAATGGAAACCTCCGCTATATATGGACTGGGCAGCATGTTGGGTCATCAATGTCTCAGCTTAAATGTGGTGGTAGCGAACCGGATCAGCAAAACATTTTCGCGCAACGGATTGTTAGCTGTTGAGCAACTCATTGAGAAATCCCTGGAACGGGTACGTTCCATACCGCTTTAAATTTATCTTTGCACCCCATGAATATGCCATTTTCCAAATATCAGGGTACCGGCAATGACTTTATCCTGGTCGATAACCGTTCTAATGCATTTACGGCCTTGTCTCAGAAAGAGATCGAACGCCTCTGTGACCGGCGCTTCAGCATTGGCGCCGACGGACTTATGATGTTGAATCAAAAGGTTGGATACGATTTCGAAATGAAGTATTACAATGCCGATGGAAAGCCAGGTTCAATGTGTGGCAATGGTGGCCGCTGCATGGCCCTTTTTGCTTACGACCTGGGTTTGCGTAAAAATTCATTCCGTTTTTTTGCCAGCGATGGAGAACACGAAGCGGAATTGGAAAACGGATCTGCGATTATAAATCTGAAAATGAAGGATGTAGCCGGATACAAAGAAGAGGACGGACACTTCATTGTCGACACGGGCTCTCCCCACTACATCAAATTTGTTACGGATGTGATGGATATTGACGTGGTCAAAGAAGGCACAGAAATCCGGTACAGTGAACAGTTTGCCAAAGAAGGCATCAACGTAAATTTTGTTGAAGAAAAAGGCGCCGATGAGATCATAGTGAGAACCTATGAAAGGGGAGTGGAGGATGAAACATTTTCCTGTGGTACCGGCGTGACAGCCTGCGCGATTGTTTGCCATCACAATGACGTGGGCTATAACGATGTGACGGTTACCACCAAGGGCGGAAAGCTCGTCGTAAAATATGACCGCAGTTATGAAAATAAATATTCCAATATTTGGCTTTGTGGACCTACCGTAAAGTCTTTTGAAGGAACCATAGTCGTTGACCTATAAAAAAATTCCTGCGCTTGAAAAATGCTCCCTATTTTGGCATTGTCGCTGCCTTATTGCTCATCATTTGCTGTTTTTTCCCTTTGGCCTATTATCCGGATCTGCAGGAAAATTTTACGGGTTTTTATTCCAGGCAAAATGCTTATGGTAAACCAGGTATCGCCTTTATGTTTCTTTCTATTTTTTCGATTGTTCTATTTTTGATCCCCAAGTTGTGGGCAAAAAGAACCAATCATTTTATCGCAGTGTTGATTTTTACCTATGCACTGAAGACCTTCATTCTCTTTTCCAAATGTTATTTTTCTGTATGCCCTCAAATCAAACCTGCTCTGATGGGCACACTGGTGTTTTCCCTTGTCCTGCTCATTTCAAGCCTTCTTTCCAAAGCCGTGATCAGATCGGAAAATTCGATACCTGGGTCCTGAGGATACCCAACAATTATTTAATAGTGACCCTGAATTAATCTTGCGATGGCAAAGGCACAACCTGCGGCGATGGCGCCGATCATCATCACCCTGAATGCGCCGCCCACTTTGTTGACTCCGGTGAACTTGCTTTTAAAATAGCCGAAGACAAATAGACAAACCAGGGTAATGACAGAAGATATTTTTAGGCCCTCCAGGCCGTTGGATGCGAAAAAATAGGGGCTCAAGGGAATCATGCCGCCGACGATATAGGAGACTCCAATATTAAAGGCACTTTTGGCAGCCCTCCTTGGATCGGGTTTTTCCAGACCGAGTTCATATTTCATCATCAGTTCCACCCATTTTTCTTTGTCCTTGCTCACTTCTTCCACGGCTTGATTTTGGATATCATTGCTTAGTCCCAGGGAGGAAAAAAATGTTTTTAATTCTTGTTTTTCAATTTCTGGTACGGTTTCTACTTCTTCGTATTCCCGTTTCATTTCCGAATTATAGTGATCTACTTCCGTTTTACCAGCTAGGTAGCCACCCAGTCCCATGGCGATGGAGCCGGCTGCAATTTCAGCCAGTCCGGCAATGATAATCAGGTTGGTGCTGGAAACCGCTCCGCTGAGACCGGCTGCCAGTGCAAAAGGCACCGTCAGTCCGTCAGACATACCAATGACGATGTCCCGGATCGTTTCAGCGCCGAATACGTGTTCTTCCCGGTGGGTGTGCGTCGAAGACTTAACGGGCATTTCTGCATTGTCCTGAATCGCCATGGGATTTATTTACTGTTAAAATTAAAACTAATTAGTCCTTTTTAAGAATGGCCAGGCTGTCTTCAATGATTTCAAGACATTCATCCAACTGCGGTTTGGTAATGGTCAGCGGTGGTGCAAACCGGATCTTATTACCATGGGTAGGCTTGGCCAAAAGCCCGTTTTCTTTGAGTTCCAAACAAAGATTCCAGGCGGTTTCTTCCTGCGAGGAATGAATCACGATGGCATTCAGGAGTCCCTTTCCACGAATGGTTTCTATATGAGGAGAATTCAGCGCGCTCAACCCTTCCCTGAAATATGCCCCCATGATGGCGGCATTTTCAGTCATGTTTTCCTCTTTGAGAACCGCCAGCGAAGTTAGGGCAACGGCACAGGCAAGGGGATTCCCTCCATAGGTTGATCCGTGCTCGCCGGGTTTAATGGTCAGCATGATTTCATCGTCTGCCAGCACAGCCGAAACTGGCAGGGTACCTCCACTGAGCGCTTTTCCCAAGATTAGGATATCCGGCCGAACCCCTTCGTGGTCGCAGGCCAACATTTTCCCGGTCCGGCCGAGCCCGGTTTGAATTTCATCACCCAGAAACAAAACATTTGCCTGCCTGCAATATTCATAAACCTTACTGAGATATCCATCATCAGGCACCACGACCCCTGCCTCTCCCTGTATGGGTTCGATCAATACGCCTGCCACCTCTTTATATTGCAGCGCTTTTTCCAGTGCCGCCAGGTCATTGTAGGCGATCAGGTCAAATCCAGGCATAAAGGGCCCGAATCCAGCATAGGACCAAGGATCGCTGCTAAATGATATCACCGCCGAGGTTCGACCATGAAAATTATTTTCAAATACAATGATCCGGGCCTTGTTTTCTGGAATGCCCTTTACTGCATAACCCCAGCGCCTGGCCAGTTTGATGGCTGTTTCGACTGCTTCGACGCCGGTATTCATAGGCAATACCTTGTCATACCCAAAATATTGGGTGATAAATCGGGCGTATTCTGCAAACTGGTCATTGTGAAAGGCACGAGAGGTAAGTGTCAGACGTTGCGCCTGGAAAATCAGGCTTGCTATAATCTTTGGATGACAGTGCCCTTGATTCAGGGCCGAATAACCGCTTAGAAAATCGTAATATTTTTTACCATCCACATCCCATACATAAGTGCCCAGTCCCCGGGAAAGTACCACGGGAAGCGGGTGATAATTGTGCGCACCAAACTGGTTTTCCTGCTCAAGAATTGATTCAGTAGAGGTGGAATAAGAAGAAGTCATTTGCATAAAACTAAGATTAAAAAGAAAAAAATGCAGTGTGCCGGGGCGAAATGATTAACGCCGTTCAGTGATTGAGTAAATCAAGATTACTGCGAAGAAAAGATATGGTAGTCGGTAGTGTGATAGAGTGCAAGATAATAAAACTGCCCCAATATGGCGATCAGCTAATATTCGGGAAAATTTGGAACCTACCCACCCCGCCCGGTCACCCTATCCGGGAATAGGTTGCATCGTCAACCTGAAGATCCGGCAAGCCGCCCTTGGAAAAGATTCCATACAGGGTGGACCCGCTGCCGGTCATGGATGCAAAGAGTGCCCCTGCCGAGTAAAGTTTTTCTTTGATGGTTTTCAAAAAAGGAAATTCTTCAAAAACTGGGCGCTCAAAATCGTTGTGGAGGGTGGCGGCCCAGCTGCCTATGGGTTGATGGATGACCTCTGTTAATGGGGCCACCGGTCTGGCCGGTTTGATTTTCGAATAGGCCCAGGCTGTGTTGATCTTGATTTGCGGATGAATCAATAAAAAGGAGTAACCTGAAAGATCCAGTGAAACGGGTTCCAGCCTTTCTCCCCTTCCGCTGGCCAGACAGGGTGCATCCTGAAGGAAAAAAGGGCAATCGCTGCCCAGTTCCAGCGCATAGCTGAAAAGCTCATCGGAGGATAGGGGCAGTGAAAAAAAGCGAGTCATGATCCGAAGCATGGCAGCCGCATCCGATGAACCACCTCCCATGCCCGCACCAAAGGGTATCGATTTATACAAATGCACTTCCAGGGGTGAAATCTGCGGATATTTTTTTTTTAAAAGCCCATAGGCTTTTAGAATCAGGTTCTTGTCGGAACTTTCGGGAAGGGTCAGGCCGGCGGTGACCAACCGCGTCTCCCGGCCCGTATTGATTTCGAGCACATCCCGAAGGGGGAGGGGATAAAAAATAGTTTCCAGGTCATGAAATCCGTCTGGTCTTTTTGAGAGGATGGAAAGTCCCAGGTTTATTTTTGCGTGTGGAAATGAAATCATCCGGGGCGGCCTTTTTTACGGCTGTTGATCTCGTCTCTGATTTTAATTGCCCGTATATAGTCTTCCTGTTCCAATACCTCCGAAAGAAGACTGTTTAGGTCCTCCAAGGATAGTCCGCCCAGGTCTTCTTTTGTACCACCTTCCATGGTAACCGTTTCTTTTGGGAGTTTTTTCTTGCCGGTGCTGTCCTCCATCAGGATTCCCGCACTTTCAATAATATTTTCGTAAGTATATATGGGACAGCCAAATCGAACGGCCAGTGCCAAGGCATCGGAGGTTCGCGAATCGATTTCCACCGTATCGTGCTCACTGATACAGATCAGTTTAGAATAAAAAATACCCTCCTGCAAGTCTGAAATAATGATTTCCTGCAAATCGATCGAGAAAGCAGTCATAAAATTCTTCATCAGGTCATGGGTGAGCGGCCGGCTTGGATGCATTTTTTCTAAGGCAACGGCAATGGCCTGCGCCTCAAATCCACCAATCACGATGGGTAATCGCCGGAGTCCATTGATTTCACCCAACACCACTGCATAGGAGTGCGTCTGGGTAATACTATGCGATAATGCCACAATTTCCAATTCGATCTTCTTCATATAACAGGTCTGCCTCGGGGGCCTACTTGATGGTCTTTTGTTAAAAGGACAAATATAAAAAACTAATCCCTTTCGAAACAGATTATCCACCTTCGGCGGTACGAAACGATTAAGCCACCCCTTTTAGTTTTTTTACCGCTGCGATCAGTTTAGGCAGAATTTCAAATGCATCACCAACCATTCCATAGTCTGCCGATTTAAAGAATGGTGCCTCAGGGTCCTTGTTTATTACTACAATCACTTTGCTTCGGTTAACGCCGGCCAAATGTTGTATGGCCCCGGAGATACCGATAGCAATATAAAGATTTGGCGCGATGGCAATACCGGTTTGTCCCACATGTTCATGATGAGGTCTCCATCCTGCATCTGCAACCGGACGGCTGCAAGCGGTTGCTGCATGCAAGAGCTTGGCCAATTCTTCCAGAGGACCCCAGTTCTCAGGTCCTTTCATGCCGCGTCCGCCGCTCACTACGATTTCAGCTTCCGTCAAAGGAATTTCACCCGATACCATGGATACAGACTTGATCTGTGTGGCTGAAGGAGTTAAAGCGATATTCTCTGAAATGATTTCCGCAGTTCCCTCACCCACGACCACTGGATAGGTATTGGGGTTGAGAGAAATGATTTTTAGAGGTGTTTTAATGGCTACGGTACAAAAAGCCTTTCCGGAAAATACATTTTTCTTCACCTGAAAGCCGTGGGTTAAATCGGGTAGGGAAGTTGCTCCAGTAACCAGTCCGGCCTTTAACTGGGCTGAAAGTCCGGGCGCTATCGCCCGTCCGGTGTTGGTATGAGACAACACGATAACCGTTGCTCCGCTGCTGGCTGCAACGGTGGAAATAATGCGGATAAATTGTTCGCTATCTAATTGATTTAATGATTCGCTGGATACCTGATGAATTTTCTGTATCCCATATTTGCCCAAAGTGGAAAGATCTTCTCCCACCGTTCCCAGCAGGATACCTTCGGCGGGAACGCCCATTGATTTACCCAGTGCAGCCCCGTAACTGAGTGCTTCCAGAGAGGTTTTCTTAATCTGGCCTTCGGTATGATCGATAAAAATGAGAACGGACATATCGGGAGAATTTGAAAATTTGAGAAGATACAGTTTGATCTAGAAAAATTCAGGTGGCAGGATGGCAGATCCTCAAATCACTTTCGCTTCTTCATGTAATAGTTTTACCAACTCTTCAGGATTATCGGATGATATCATTTTTACTCCTTTTTTAGCAGGAGGCAATTCAAAAGAAATGACTTCAGTCAGCGACTCCGTTGGATGGCTTTCAACTACTTTCAATGGTTTGCTTCGGGCGCCCATGATCCCTTTCATATTGGGTATACGCTGTTCAGCCATTCCTTTCTGACAACCGACCACGAGCGGTAATTTGACTTCGACCGTTTCCTCACCGCCTTCTATTTCCCTTATGAGCGTGGCGGTTGTGCCTTCCAGTTCGAGTTTTGCCGCCAGTGAAACAAAGGGCATACCCAGCAGGGCAGCGAGCATACCCCCTACCGAAGCGCCGTTGAAATCAATGGTTTCCTTCCCGGTCATGATTAAATCGTAATTTCCTTCTTTTGCAACGGATGCGATTTGGCTTGCGACAAAAAAACTATCTGTCGGTTCTGTATTGATCCGGATGGCTTCTTCGCCACCCAGTGCCAGGGCCTTGCGGATCACCTGATCGCAATCTGCACCACCCACTGTTACCAGATGAATGATGGCCGACGGGTCTTTTTCCTTGATTTCAATCGCCCGGACCAAGGCATACCACTCATCATATGGATTCAGGATCCACTGAATCCCTTCGGTTCCAAATTTCCGGTTGTTATCAGTGAAGGCTATTTTTGCCGTCGTATCCGGAGTTTTACTTATACAGACTAATATCTTCATGGTATTCAATGGAGTTAAGGTTGTTTATGCAACTAAACAAAGTTAGTTCTTGCCAGGACAAGTTTATGATAAAAAAAACGAAAAATATTCTACCCGATGGAGAAAATAGAAAAGCTTAAAACTTTCCTGCTTCAATCTCCCGACGATCCGTTTTTAAAACACGCCCTGGCATTGGAATATATCAAGCAGGGCGATGATCCTTCGGCTAGGGAATTATTTGTGGGGATACTAACCAGGGATCCTACCTATATTGGATCTTATTATCACCTGGCTCATCTTTTACAAAGATCCGGCGATCTTCAAAGTGCCAAATTGTGGTATGAAAAGGGTCTGACTGCGGCAAAAAAAGCGGGGGATGAACATGCCTTTCGGGAATTACAGGCAGCACTTGAAGACCTTATGGATTAATTATGGAAAATCTCCTCTCATATTTTCAGGACACGTTAAAAAGGTTGCAGGTTGCAAAAAATGCCCGGCTTCTGCTGGCCGTAAGCGGCGGTCTGGATTCCGTCGTTCTTTCCCATCTCTGTTTCCTTTCGGGACTGGATTTTGGAATAGCCCATGTTAATTTTCAATTAAGAGGACCCGAAAGTGACCGGGACCAGGGATTTGTCCAACAATTGGCCGGTGGGTATCAGAAGCCTTTTTTGCTGGAGAAATTTGAAACGGCGGCTTATGCGCAAAAGGAAAAACAATCCATCCAGCTTGCAGCCAGAAACCTGCGATATACCTGGTTCAACTCCCTGCTGGGTGGTGCGCCGCAAGACTATCAATACCTGCTCACGGCGCACCACCTGGATGACAACATAGAAACCATGCTTATGCATTTTTTCCGGGGTACCGGGATCCAGGGATTGGCAGGCATACCGGAAAAAAATGAACGACTGATCCGACCGCTGTTATCGGTATCCAAAGCCGCTTTAAAGGATTTTGCAACAGCCCATGGCCTGAAATGGGTAGAAGACAGTTCCAATGATTTGGATGCCTATACCCGCAATTTTTTCCGCAATCAGCTGATTCCATCTTTGAAGGGAATTTTTCCCGAAATCAACCAGCATTTGGAGAAAAACCTTCAGCGGTTTTCAGAAACGGCCGCACTCTATCATCAAGTGATCGAACAATACAAAAAAAAATTATTGAAAACCGTGGGCAAAGAAACCCATATTCCGATTCTTCTTTTGCAAAAATCCATTCCGCTTCGGACGATCTGTTTTGAAATATTCAAAGGATATCATTTTTCTGCGGCTCAGACCGATGACCTCGTCCGACTTATGGGAAGTACAAATGGTAAATTTATTGCCAGCCCTTCTCACCGCGTGATAAAAAACAGATGTTGGCTGATTATTGCACCTCTAGAAAATATCGAGGCTTCGCATGTCATCATTGATCAAAACCATGACCATTTTACTTACCCGCAAGGAACGCTTTCGTTGAAAATATCAATGCGACAATCATTGGAAAATATATCTCCTGCCACTGGCTCGGCCTTACTGGATGCAGATAAAATTCAGTTTCCACTATTACTTCGAAAGTGGAAAACGGGGGATTACTTTTATCCCTTGGGCATGACCAAAAAAAAGAAACTTGCCCGTTTTTTTATAGATCAGAAATTGTCAAAGACCGACAAAGAAAAAATTTGGGTGCTGGTGATGGACAGCCAGATCCTATGGGTGGTGGGCCAGCGGATTGATAACCGGTTCAGTATACAGCCCTCCACTAAAAAAATTCTGACGATTAAAAATGCGGATGTTTGAGTTCATTCAGGAAGATATCCAACACGTCGGGCCTTACGGCAATCGTAAATAAAATGCCAAACAGCGCTCCGTAAAAATGGGCATCGTGGTTCACATTACCACCGCCTTTTTTCGACATATATACCGAGTATACCAGAAACAATCCACCGTAAATGATGGCGGGTATGGGAAAAACCAGGACAAGGATCTGCTGCCAGGGCTGTAAAAGTATAAAGGCAAAAAGAACGGCGGATACTGCTCCGGAGGCACCCAAACTCCGGTAGTTGTAATCGTTTCTGTGTTTGAGATAAGTGGGAATATTGGAAACGATCAAAGCGCCGATATACAATGCCAGGTAGTACCATTTTTGTAAGCCCAATATACCCTGGTAATGAGCCTCCATGACGGTCCCAAAAAAATACAAGGTCAGCATATTAAAAATCAAATGCATGTAGTCCGCATGTATGAGTCCGCAGGTAATAAACCTATAGTATTGGTGTTTTTTTGTGATTGCTGGAGGCCAGAAAATCAATTCGTCGACCAGTCTGCCATTTCTAAAACCGGTGATGGAAATAATACTTGTTATGGCAATGATGTAAAGGGTGATGTTGAACATGCAAGCGGTAAAGGGACTTAAAGATATACTTTAATCATAGAAATCAAAATAGCTTATTGGTGGTGGTATTTTTCGTTCCTTCCAATGGTGCATGCCCTGTAAATCTGTTCGGATAGGATGAGCCGTACCATCTGGTGCGGAAAGGTGAGGGTGGAAAGCGACCAGGTAAATTTTGATTTCTTTAAAACTGTTTCGTCCAGACCGTATGCGCCGCCTATCAAGAAAATAATCTTTTTTATACTTTCATTGCCCCTGTCTTGGATAAAATCTGCCAGCTTGCGTGAACTGAGCGCCTTTCCATTTTCGTCCAGGCATACCAGCCAGTCATCCGGTTTCAAAGCAGCCAAAATCAGTGTGGATTCTTCCTGCATGAGTTTTTGAGGGCTGAGGGTAGGGGCATTTTTTTTTAAACTGAACAGTCGCCATTCGATCGGATAATAATTTCCTATTCGCCGGGTGAAATCATCCACTCCTTTTTCAACATAAGATTCATGCGGCTTGCCGATCGCCCAGCATTCTATCTTCATGGGGTTAAAATTAACCCCTTATCTTCTTCTAACCTTTGATAAACCTTAAAATTTATCTATTTTGTACCGTCTCCAAAACACGTTCATGAAAAAAGTTGGTGGTCTCCCGCAGACCTGGATCTTGGTTGGCGTATTCATTTTATCCCGTATCCTGGTGGCCATGTTGGGACTGCGCCTGAATATCTGGGCTCTGTCCGTTTACTGGCAGTACCTGGATCTGGATACTTTACAAAATCATTTACTCCAGGGCGTATGGTACGATCACACCCAGCCACCTGTTTTTAATTTGCTGCTTGGAATTATTTTAAAAATCAGTGGTCACCACAGTACTTTGCTATTTGAAATCCTATTGAAAACGGTTTCGCTCATCAATGGCCTCCTGCTTTTTCATATCGTCAGAAAGTTAACCAGCGTCGAATTTCTTCCTTTATTGGTAGCATTGGCCTATATCATCAGCCCTGCTACGCTCGTATTTGAATGCGAGTTATTTTATACAACGATCATTTCTCTGCTGCTGCTGCTTTCTGTTTTCTATTTGATTCGACTTTCAAGATCTGCTAAACTGGGTGATGCGTTGGGTGTTTTTTTGCCAATGGTCCTGTTATGTCTGACCCGAAGCGTTTACCATATTGTTTGGTTGGTCATCGTCGCTGTTTTTCTGTTATATTACTGCAGAAAAAACGCGCATTTTTATCAGTTGATCCTGGTCTCACTGGTATCCATTTTACTGGTAGGCAGCTGGTATGCCAAAAACAAAATAATATTTGGAAAATGGACGACCTCCACCTGGATGGGAATGAATCTTTCCAGAAATGTATTTCATGACAATGAAATAACGGATTCCAGTAGGATCGAAGCCTATGATCCTTTTTCCAGAATAAGTGTTTACCGCAAATTCATTGACCCTGCTTATGAAAAGAAATTTAAAGGACTCAATGACCGGGACCTGCTACAGGAAACAAAAAATGACAGCTTGACCAATTTGAAGGAGGTGAGTTATATTCCGGTTGCCGATCTTTATATGAAGGCAAGTTTGGACCATATCAAATCCCATCCTTTGTCTTATGCACAAAACATCATACAATCGTCAATTTTATATTTTACACCAGCGACCATGTATTCACTGGCCATTGAACAATCCGGGAAAATTAAATATTTCGATCTTCCCTATTCCTTTAAACTGACCTACTTTGCGCACAACAAATCCCAAAGACGGGTATGGTTGACGATTTCAGCCATTCCCAAGTTGCTTTTTTACCTTTTTGTTTTTTTTACCTTCTTCCGCTATAGTATTCAAATCCGGAAAATGGCTTCCTGGAACCTGTTTATTTGTGTCACCATCGGATTTGTTTTTGTTGTTAGTTCCCTGTTTGAGCATTATGAGAACATGCGGTTTCGATTCGAAACCGAACCCTTGTTTTTAATTCTCGCGGCACAGGTAGTGAGTATAATATATAGCCGCTCCAAATCTTTGGATACTTTGCCTGAAGTATCCGTCGGCCATACTGCCGCTGGAAACCATTTATAGTTAAAAGGAATCGGCTTCCCGGTAAGCAGCGATCAGGGCAAGATCTCCTTGTTTTCCATCTTTGGAGTTACCATGTTCCATGCCCAACATACCCCGGTAGCCTTTGTCGTAGAGGTGTTTGAAAATATTCTTGTAGTTAATTTCGCCTGTTCCCGGTTCAAACCTCCCCGGGTTGTCTCCAATTTGAAAATAGGCGATTTCATCCCATGCCCGGTCGATGCTTCCGATCAGATCACCATCGTTTCTTTGCATGTGATAAATATCAAACAGGATCTTGCAACTGGGACTGTTTATTGTTTTACAAATCCCATAAGCCTGAGAGGAATGACGAAGAAAAAGATCGGGTGTATCGCTCAAAGGTTCCAGCACCATCACGATTTGATGGGGTTCAAGTATTTCTGCGGCGGGTTTCAAAGCTTCCAGTACATGTACGGTTTGGTAGTCCATGGGAATGCTCCGGTCAAAGTTTCCAGGCACAACCGTAACCAGTTTCCCGGTACATCTCTTGGAAGTATCGATCAGGTCCCTGGTATATTTTAAGAACTTATCCCGCCATGCAAGATTACCGGAGCAAAGGGAAGTACTAACCGGCCAGTGATCAAATCCATGGACAAAAACGCCCATGGACATATTTAATTTGGTCAACAGGTTTCCAATTTTTTCCTGGTCTTCGGCAGGCCGGTCCATCATGCCATTGTCTTCGATTGCGCGAAATCCCTGGTCATAACCAAAACGGATCTGATCGCTGAAATCTTTTCCCACTATATTTTTGAAGCTGCCATCATGAAAAGCATAATTCAATTTGAAAGGTTTATCCGTTTGCGGGGACGAATCTTTCCTGCCTGCCATTGATGTAGCCGGCACTCCCAGGGCGGCTCCTGCCATTAGGCTGCTGGAAATAAAATTTCTCCTTTTCATGGTTCTGTCCATTGTAGTTTCACCCTTTTTGGAATGGCTAAAAAATTGAACACTTATTTCTCTAAATCGATTGATTATAGGGAACGATATCCCCGGAGAAAATCAGCGATCTCCATTTTGTTTTTTCCTTCCAGCTGCAACTCCTCCACATAAATATATCCATCCATTCCCGCAAAACGCATCCAGGTTTTTCCATCCGTTTCCGTCAAACCCGGATGTTTGTCATGGTCTTCCTTCTCTGGTCTTGCCCGGTATATTTTCAAGGTTTTATGGTGGAAGTCGGTGTAAGCACCCGGAAAAGGAGAAAGACCCCGTATCTGATCGTAAATTCTTAAAATGGGATCCGTCCAGATGATCTCTGCATCCGTTTTGAAAATTTTTGGTGCAGTTTTCAAATCAGAAGGATTCATCATGGGTTGTGGTTTTTCCTCCAGGGTCCCATCCACCAATCCACGGATGGTTTGAACCACCAATTGAGCACCCACTTCCATCATCCGGTCATGCAGCTGACCGGCCGTCTCACTGGGACCGATGGAAATTTCTTCCATCAGCAGGATATTTCCCGTATCAATTTCCTGCTGGAGTTTGAAAGTGGTAACACCGGTCTTTTTTTCCCCATTCATAATCGCCCGGTTAATGGGTGCTGCCCCGCGATACTGAGGCAACAAAGAACCATGCAAGTTGATCGTTCCCATGGGGGGCATAGCCCAAACCAGCTCGGGCAACATGCGGAATGCAACGACCACCTGCAGATCGGCCTGATAGGATTTTAACATATCCAGAAATTCCTGGCTTTTCAATTTCTCCGGTTGCAAGACCGGAATATGCTTTTGTAGGGCGAATTGTTTTACCGCGGATTCAGTCATTTTCAAACCCCGCCCGGCTGGTTTATCGGGCGCCGTCACGACCGCTACGACCCGGAATCCATTTTCCGTCAGGGCCCGCAATGTGGCCACGGCAAAGGCGGGTGTTCCCAGAAAAACAATTTTTGGGTAATCAGTCATTTTAATTCTTATGGCCTATAACTTAAAGACTAAGGCTATATTAACTACACAATTAGTGCAACTTCCTTCAACAAATATACAGTCAGAAGTTTTGCATTATTCCAATTGATTTACCTTTACCCTCCAAGAAAGGAGGGGGCCAAGCCTCCGGTATTACCCTAAGGATATTTACTTACCACTAAAAAAAAATTATGGCCGTTCAATCCGGTGACACGATTAAGATTCATTACCACGGCAGACTATCCGATGGTACCACTTTTGACTCTTCAGCAGGACGTTCTCCCTTGGAATTTACAGTGGGCAGCGGCTCGGTGATTAAAGGCTTTGATGACGGAGTGCAGGGCATGTCGGTAGGAGACAAAAAAACAATAGAAATCCCATTTGCCCATGCCTATGGTCCGGAAGATCCTTCTATGATCATTGAATTCCCGGTTGACAGGCTACCCGAAGACCTGAAACCCGAACTGGGCATGCAGCTCAATATGAACAATGCAGAAGGACACCAGTTTCCGGTTGTCATAACAGAAATCAACGATCAGAATATTGTCCTCAATGCCAACCATCCCCTGGCTGGCAAGGACCTTATATTCGACCTGGAGTTGGTGGAGATTGTGGACTAAATTTCTTTTGAAGAACCAGAAACAACAGGCCTACACTCAGAAGGGATACGGCTGCTAGCATATAAGACCCTTCCAGACCGTTTATTCCACCCGT